>NZ_JBLYNV010000006.1:0-140092 GCF_049310165.1 Endozoicomonas sp. ALE010
ACATAGCTACGGCTATGCTCCCTCCGTTGTGCCTCGCATAGCACCTGCCCAAGTAGCCAGAAATATGTGATTCCATATGGCCAGCTACTTATCTTACCTGAATCCACTTGCAGTAAAGGCTAAACACTGACTTTGAATACCAAAACACAAGGACAGGACTCTTCCGGAAGTAACAACGCCTCTGGCCATAATGCCACTGATCAAAACGTCTGCCGCTTCTCTCTTGAGCCTGATGAGCCACAGAGGTTCGCCGAACTCTGTGGGCAATTCAACCAGCACCTGAAACAGATCGAAGAACGTCTCGGTGTCACCATCCGTCATCGTGGTAATGTCTTTGCCATCCAGGGTGACAATGGCCGTGCGGAGGTAGCGGGCGAAGTCGTCAAGCGACTGTTCAGAGAAACCGGTAAGGACGAACCCCTCAGCCCGAACACGGTTCACCTGTTCCTGCAGGAATCGGCCATTGAGTGGATACACGAAGAACCCGAAGACAAGCTGATCTCTCTGCGTACCCGCAAAGGCCTGATTACGCCCCGGGGGCCTAACCAGCAAAGTTATGTAAAGTCGATTCTGCAGCACGACATCAATTTCGGTATTGGCCCTGCGGGTACCGGGAAAACCTACCTGGCCGTTGCCGCTGCGGTACAGGCCCTGGAAGAAGAACAGATCCGTCGCATTCTGCTGGTGCGTCCTGCGGTGGAAGCGGGGGAAAAACTGGGCTTTCTGCCTGGCGACCTGTCCCAGAAAATCGATCCTTATCTCAGGCCTCTCTACGATGCCCTGTATGAAATGCTCGGTTTTGAGCGGGTTGACCGACTGATAGAGAAAAATGTGATTGAAGTTGCCCCGCTGGCCTACATGCGGGGTCGTACACTCAATAATTCATTTATTATTCTCGATGAGTCCCAGAATACCACTCAGGAGCAGATGAAGATGTTCCTGACCCGTATCGGCTTTGGCTCTACCGCCGTGATTACCGGTGATATCACCCAGGTTGACCTGCCCCGGGGGACACGCTCCGGTCTGGCCAGTGCCATTGAAGTCCTCAAAGGGGTCGACGGTATCGGCTTTACCTGGTTTAACGCCAAGGATGTGGTACGCCATCCCCTGGTACAACGGATCGTGCAGGCCTATGACCGTTTCGACAAACTGACCCAGGAGCAGTCAACAGGAAAGTATTCCCGACCGGGTAAGCAACCTTCTGCTCCCCGCTCTGCACGCTCTTTACCCGCTGAAGGCTCTTTACCAGCTGAGGGCTCTTTACCAGCCGAGGGCTCTTCATCACCCAAAGGCGCACAATAATGGCCTCGGTTCATATTGATGTGATGATTAACAGCCGCAGCACACAGCTTCCCGAACAGAGTGAGCTGGAAAAGTGGGCCGCAGCTGCCGTTGGCCAGCACCGTCAGGAAGCTGAAATCAGCCTCCTGATCGTCGATGAAGATGAAGGTGCCGAGCTGAATCGGCAATGGCGGGGCAAGGAAGGGCCAACCAATGTACTGTCCTTTCCTTCCGATCTGCCTGCCGAACTGGAGTTGCCATTACTGGGTGATTTGATAATCTGCGTCCCTGTTGTTGAGCAGGAAGCTATTGAACAGAAAAAAAGTCTCAATTCCCACTGGGCTCATATAATGGTTCATGGCACACTTCACTTGCTTGGCTACGATCACATTGACGATCAGGAAGCCGAAGAAATGGAGTCTCTGGAGACGGAAATTCTCGGTCAGCTCGGCTATCCTGATCCCTATCAGGACAGAGAGTAATCCTGACAGGCTTTGGATCACGTTTAACACATTCATCAGTAAACCGCCCACCGGGAGGTGGGCATAGCCGTGAAGACAGAGGGCAATGAGCGACGACCATTCGACGGAAGATCATCCGTCACCATCATGGATGGACAAACTGACCAGCATATTTCACCAGGACCCCAAAGACCGCAACGCGCTGCTGGGCATACTGCGAGATGCCGGAAGCCGGGGCATGCTGGATGATGAAGCGCTGAGCATCATCGAAGGCGCTGTTCAGGTCGCGGACATGCAGGTTCGTGAAATCATGATCCCCCGCTCCCAGATGGTCTGTGTGGATGAAGACCAGAACCCGGAAGAGTTCCTGCCCCAGGTTATTGAGTCGGCCCACTCCCGCTTCCCGGTTATCGGCGATACCAAAGATGAAGTCATCGGTATTCTGCTGGCCAAGGATCTGCTGCCGTTGATTCTTAACACCGGGGGCAAATTCAATATCAAGAACCATTTACGACCAGCGACTTTTATCCCGGAAAGCAAACGCCTGAATGTTTTGCTCAGGGAGTTTCGCACCAACCGTAACCACATGGCCATCGTTATTGATGAATTTGGTGGAGTGGCCGGACTGGTCACCATTGAGGATGTGCTTGAGCAGATTGTTGGCGATATCGAGGATGAAACCGATGTTGACGAAGATACCTTTATCAAACCGGCGGATGACCTTGAACACGCGTTTATTGTCAAAGCGCTGACGCCCATTGAAGACTTTAACGAGCAGTTTGCCACCAGGTTCCCGGATGATGAGTTTGATACCATTGGTGGTATCGTCATGCAGGAGTTTGGCCATATGCCAACCCGCAATGAATCCGTGGAAATTTCCGGCTTCCGCTTTGATGTACTGAACGCCGATGGTCGTCGGATTCGACTGTTGCGGGTAACCCCCTGCTGATGCCTGCTGCGACGTCCCGTTCATCTCTTCAGGTTGTGCGCTACCTGCTGTCGCTGGCCGCAGGTGCGGCCATGCCCCTGGGCTTCAGCCCTTTTGACATCTGGCCAGTTCCCATGCTGGCTGTTGGCATGATCTTTCTTTTGACCCGAACATTACCCGTCAAGACCGCAACAATGTGCGGTTTTCTTTTTGGCGTCGGGATGTTTGGGGCTGGCACATCGTGGATATACGTCAGTATCCATGAATTTGGGGCCGCTTCCCCCATGCTGGCCGGACTGCTGACCGGGCTTTTTGTCCTGGGCATTTCCGCCCTGATGATCATGCCGGTCTTCCTGCTTTACAGCTGGCTTAATCAACGAAAAGCCGGGGCAATGCCCCCCTGGCAGCAGGCACTGATGTTTTCAGGGCTCTGGGTACTGTTTGAGTGGGTGCGCAGCTGGTTGCTGACTGGCTTTCCGTGGCTGTTATCGGGCTATGCACTTCTGGACACGCCCTTTGCAACGCTGGCTCCCGTTATCGGAACCTATGGCTTAAGCCTGCTGATGGTAGCCACCGCCTGCCTGTTGTTTGCCCTGATTATTCCGGCTAAACAGCAGCGAACACCCAATATTATTGCTTTATTCATCGCCCTGGCAGGTTGGGGACTTTCGTGGCCGCTCAACAACATGGCATGGACAGAAAAAACCGGCGATATCTCCTTCAGCGCGGTACAGGGAAATATTCCCCAAAACCTGAAGTGGGACCCTGACTTTATTCACACCACCATCATTAATTACATTGGCCTGAGTGAAGACCAGTGGCAGCAGGAATTGATTATCTGGCCGGAAAATGCCATTCCACTGTTTTATAACCGTGCCCGGGGCTTGATGGCCCAGCTGGACAGACTGGCCCGTCAGAATAACAGTACATTAATTCTTGGTATGCCAGTGGATGATAATGCTGGCAGCGAAACCCGTTACTTCAACAGTATTCTGTCTCTGGGAGAAGGCTATTTACCCGCAGACGGCCCCGGCCGCTACGACAAGCAGAAGCTGGTGCCATTTGGTGAGTACGTTCCCATGGAGTCCCTGCTGCGCGGGCTGATTGATTTCTTTAACCTGCCCATGTCAGAATTCTCCCGTGGAGACTCAGAACAGACCTTACTCAAGGCGGGCGAGGTAACCATTGCCCCTTATATCTGTTATGAGGTGGTTTACCCGAACTTTGTCGCACAAATGGCGCAAGAGAGTGGGCTGCTGATTACCATCAGCAACGATACCTGGTTTGGCAAATCCATTGGCCCTGTCCAGCATTTCCAGATTGCCCGGATGCGAGCACTGGAAACCGGACGCTTTATGATCCGGGCCACCAATGATGGCATTACCGCCCTGATTGATGAAAAGGGACGTGTGGTAAAAACGATTCCGCGCTTTACCCATGGCGTTTTGTCAGCAACCGCAGAGGTTCGCGAGGGCCAGACACCATTTATGATGTACGGCTCCTGGCCGGTGTTACTGCTAGGCTTGTTTCTGATTTTTCTGCCGCTGTATGCAAGAACCCCCCGAAAAAGAAGTCAGTGATGCCGTGGGATAGACCCAGCCCCCCCGGACAGCCCCTCAGGGGGCCATTGTCTTCCCAAGAGCGACGTCCCTGGTTAAATCCACCTCCTGCTCAAATCGTTCAAACGCAGCGATAAGTTCAGACACTATCGTTTCCAGCCTACTCTGTCTTACAGCTTCTTCCAGCCCGGATAATCCCAGATATTCCTCAACATAACCAATTATCTGATCGATCATCCGGTCATCAGGCTGGAGATGATCCAATGGCGAATTACCCCGGTCATCCAGATTTTCCAAACTCGGCCAGGCTCCTTCTGCTAACAATAATGCAAATACTTTAACCCTCTCGGGATGTTCACTTCTGCCTGCGTGATGAAGTGGCCTTACACCCGCATTGGTCGGATGATTGATGGCGATTTGATAGTCAGGATCAGCCCTGAACATATCACAGTACCACCGCACCACCTCCTCCCTGCCACCGGCTGCCAGATTAAACCGGTTATTACCCGTATTATTGGCAGCCTGCCCCTTTAAATCCCCCGGAGTTAATATTGCCTTGATGGATTTAAACAGTTGGTAATATTCCGTCCGCAGTGCTTCGGGAGCACTGTTTAACAGAAAAACCAGTATTTGATCCGGACAGTCCCTGTTGATTGCCGGCCCCACTTTACCAGCAACTTCATAGGCCATTTCATCGACTGATCTGGCCCCATTGGGTTCATTAAACAGTGAAACAATCCGCTCACGGGAAACTGAATTACAAATCACCTGAAATGCCTGAGAATCTGCTGCTGCACATGCCCAGTGAAGAGGGTTCATGCCAAAAGGGCAATCAACATCCCTGCCGATACGTAACGCTTCAGCAGCCACAGAAGCCAGAGGTTTTGCCTTATCAGCAAAATCAGATACATGTCGGCACCTGGAAAAATCAAGCACCTTCTGCTCCATAGTTGAAGCAATTCCACCACTGGCAATCGCCTCACCAGACACATGTCTGTACGGATCAAGGGGCTGAGTTCCGGGGGCATCCATCAAAATATCCTCTCGAAGCTGAAGTAGTTTGAACTTTTGATTGGCAATCCAGAAAAAAGTTTCGTCCAATGTTCCTTATATAAAAATGGAACCGGACAGCCGCTGCAAGGTCAAACGGCGATATTTAATGTCCAGGTGTGCAGGGTGTCTTTTTGAAAGCAGCAGCATCCACTCATTCCCCCCCGAAGCCTGCGGGCCGGGTTAAGCAACAAGTCGGCTCAAACAGGATTCCTGACCGCGTCGGATGTAGATTTAACGGTAAAAATGTCTCAACGCATCCGTTTCACAGAGGCACAGCCCCACCCCTGAATGATGCCAGGCGTATTGAGGCTGCCTTTTGGAATAAAAGGCTGTTAAAGGGACATCAAATCACCCCGGCTGAGGTGTTTAAAGCCTATGGCAGTGACCGTTCGTCTCTCAGAGCTGGCTTTTTCCTGCAAAGGCTTTGTGCACAGAACATTCTTCTTGACAATAAAAAAGTCACCCCGGAGCAGGTCATCCAAGAATTCAACCGACAGCCAGATGGCAATGATAAGTGCAGATTGGCGATAGCACGCTATAGAGAAGAATTTTGCCTGAAGGGCCTGCCATTAAATGGTCAGCCGGTCACAGCGGATACGGTGATCAAGGATTTCCCGAATACTCCACACGGCATACTGGGAAGAGCGCGCTTTAAGGAACAATGTTGCCTCAGCGGCCAGCCGTTGAATGGCCAGCAGATTACACCGGATGAGGTGGTTAAGGCTTTTCCGGACAGTCAAGCCGGTAAACTGGGGGTAGCCCGCTTCACCGCAGAATGTTGCCTGAAGAGCCTGCCGTTGCATGGCCATCGGGTCACAGCAGATGCAGTGGTTCAGAGTTATCAGGCGGCCGGAGCAACACTGGAGCTGGCACGCTTCAAAGCGGAATGTTGCCTGAAGAGACTTCGGTTGGATGGCAAGCTGGTCACACCGGATGCGGTGGTTAAGGGTTTTCCGGGCAGTCCGGCCGGAAAACTGGGGATCGCGCGTTTCAAAGCAGAATGTTGCCTGAAGAACCTGCTGCTGTATGGTCGACGGGTCACACCGGATATGGTGGTCAAGGATTATCAGGCCGCCAGGGCATCTCTGGAGCTGGCGCGCTTCAAAGCAGAATGTTGCCTGAAGCACCTGCTGTTGTTTGGCCGACAGGTCTCACCGGATGAGGTGATGAAGGATTATCAGTCCGCCAGGGCACCACTGGAGATGGTTCGCTTTAAAGCAGAATGTTGCCTGAAAGGACTGCGGTTGAATGGTCGGCCGGTCTCACCGGATGAGGTAGTTAACGGTTATCAGACAACCAAAGCGCTGCTGGAGCTGACGCGCTTTAAGGAACAATGTTGCCTGAGGAACCTGCCGTTGAATGGCCAGCGGGTCACAGCGGATGCCGTGGTTAAGGGTTATCAGGCCGCCAGATCACTACTGGAACTGGCACACTTCAAATCAGAATGCTGCCTGAAGGGCCTGCTGTTGCAGGGCCGTCAGGTCTCAACGGATGAGGTGGTGAATGATTTCCTGAACAGTCGGAAAGGCAAACTGGGGATAGCGCGCTTCAAGGAACAATGTTGCCTCAGGGGTTTGTTGTTGTATGGCCAGCAGGTCACCCCCGAAGAGGTGGTTACGGATTTCCCGGATAGTCCGGAAGGCAAACTGGGCAGGGCCCGCTTCAAGGAACGATGTTGTTTCAGGGGCAAGCTGCTGCATCGCCAGTCGGTCACAGCACATCAGGTGGTTAAGGATTTCCCGGATAGTCCGGAAGGTAAACTGGCGCAGGCGCGCTTTAAGCAACGGTGTTGCCTGAAGGGCGTGCCACTGAAGGGCCGACAGGTGACACTGGAAGAGGTGATGCAGGATTATCAGGCCGCCAGAGCAACCCTGGAGCCCGCTCGCCTAAAAGCAGAATGTTGCCTGAGAGGACTGCTATTGAATGGCCGGCAGGTGGCTCCGGATGAAGTAGTCAGGGGTTTCCCAAATAGTCCGGAAGGCAAACTGGGAAGGGCCCGCTTCAAGGAGCAATGTTGCCTGAAGGGCCTGCCATTGAATGGCCAGCCGGTCACACCAGATGCAGTCGTTAAGGGTTTTCCGGACAGTCAGATTGGCAAACTGGGAATAGCGCGCTTTAAGGAACAATGTTGCCTGAAGGGCCTGCCGCTGAATGGCCAGCAGATTACACCGGATGAAGTGGTTAATGACTATCAGGGTGCCATGGCAACAATGGAACTGGCTTGCTTTAAGGCGGAATGTTGCCTGAGGAGCCTGGCCTTGAATGGCCTGCAAATTACACCGGAGGAAGTGGTCCGGGGTTTCACCAACAATCCGGCGGGCCAATTGGCAGCAGCGCACTTCAAAGCGGAATGTTGCCTGAGAGATCTGCTGTTGAATGACCAGCAGGCCTCGCTGGATGCGGTGGATTATGAACGGGGTGGCTGGTTGCTCGAAAACACTATTTTGTATTCTCAGCTGCCATTGAAGACGAAAGTATTGGAAAGTATCTGGGATAACCAGCAAGTATTAGACGCGTTTAATGAAATACCCGGCGATCATTCGGCTGTGCAAACCAAATATCTGATTCAAAGGCTGAAACAATCTCTGCGGTACGGTGACACCAACGAAGCTCAGGATATACTTCAACAGGCTTGGCAAATCTCAAACAACGCACCGGTTCAGGACGATGAGCAACACCGACTGCAATGTATCCTGAAATTCATGGCTATGCAGAATGAATGGGCAATTGACCATGAAAACCTGTCAGCAGAACAGGTGTTGGAATCCACCAAAACACTGAGACACTCATTTCAGAACTTACGTATACGTTTCTTCTTCCTGGCGCACTGCTATATCAACAGCCTGTGTGTTAATGGACAACAAATCCATAAGGATCAGGTATTAGAATGCCTCAAGAGTTTTCCTGAAGAAAGTAAACTGCATTATGCTTTAGTTTGCTGGCTTGAAGAATGCAGCACCGACACCAATGTAATGGATTATATGCTGTTTAGACGAGAAAACACCGTTGGCGGTGATAGTCTTCACGGATACGATGTCTCTGATGGTCAACATGGGACTTCGGCTTACTTCATGTTATCTGTTGATGAAGACTATGGGCTTGATATGAATTGAACGACAAAAATTTTCTAAATAACACTGCCCCAGGCTGGCCTTCGAGGTTAAACACAACACTCAGCTGCGATAGATCAGCCAGTACCATAAATACCCGGCGTACTCTCTGAAAGCACGTTCACTGTCGCTCAAATAACGGGCACTGGGCAACCATCGACTGATACGGAAAGTGTCTTTTGAGGCATTGGCCAGCATACCCGGTGCCGGAATCACATGAAAACCCGCTCGTTCAAAGCTGAGAACGGCCCTTGGCATATGCCAGCCATGGGTCACGAGTAAAACCGACTGAATATCCTCAGGCAGCATTTCACGGGCATACACTGCATTTTCCCGGGTTGTAGTACTTTGATCCTCCAACCACCGGGTTTCCACAGCAAAATCATGCTTAAGACTTTCTGCCATGGTGGCTGCTTCCGGTCGGAAACCGCCACCACTGACCATAACCGGCAGCTCAGTCTGACGGCTCAGCCATGCGCCATAACGGAGTCGCTCCAGGGTATACATAGAAGGGCGAAAGCCTGACATCTCGGGGCTGATACGAGGTAAACCACCACCAAGAATCACCACTGCCTGAGGCTCTACAGGTTGTGTTTGCCCCGGCGTAAAGACCGGGTAACGCTCAAGACTGCGAATAAGCAGCGATGAAACCGGCTGGGTTGAGAACAGATAAAGAATGACCAGTGCCAGCCAGGCAATCCATGACTTAAAAATCAGTCCCATTATGATCAGCCAAATCAGCAACATGAAAAAAGGAGTCCATTTGTTTTTCTAGGAGCCTGTCGGACTTAAGCGTCCGTCTAGGCGACCCCGTAGCGAGGATTGCGAGAAATTGAGGATGAAAATTTCTGCTTCTGAGGAGAATAGCGGGGCTATTTGACGAAGAAGCAGGAATTTTTAGACCAATTTATCGCAACCGCACGACTGCATGGATGCAGGAGCTAGGGCAACGCAGGAGCAGTTGCCGCGTAGGACAGTCTTAAGTCCGACAGGCTCCTAGCCCCACAGGCCGGAAAGGGAAAACTTTAGTGACGGCACGTTATTGTGACACGCTCATTGAAAATCGGACAATCCCAACCCGTTTGATCAACTATCCTGAACAGTCCCATAGTTTTAACGATAAGGTTTACGCTGTGCAAGGACCGTTTGAGCATCTTGTTCTGGAAATGGCAGTCATCTTTGGTGGTGCATCGTTACTGGGCACCCTGTTTGTCTGGCTGAAACAACCCATTATTCTCGCTTATATAGGCCTTGGTATGCTGATTGGTCCCCAGGGTCTGAATGTGGTCATGGATGATGGACATATTGAAGCGATCTCCACCATGGGGATTATTCTGTTGATGTTTCTGCTGGGGTTACACCTGCACCCCAGAAACCTGCTCAAACAGTTAAAACAAACGGCGCTGGTAACCTTTCTCTGCCTGAGCGTTGTTGGTGCCATGATCTGTGCCACTCTTGCCCTGCTCTTTGATTTTTCATTGACAGAAGCGTTGATCGCTGGCCTGTCTCTTGCCTTTTCCAGTACCGTACTCAGTTTAAAGCTGATCCCTACCACAACACTGCACCATAAGAGAACCGGTGAAGTGATGATCAGTATTCTGCTGTTTGAAGATATTCTGGCCATTCTGACCATTCTGATTCTTTACAGCAGCAACGGTGGGGCCCATATCGAAGCGCTATTACTGCCGTTGAAAACCTGTGCATTTGCCCTGGGGGCCTGGTGTTTTGTCCGATACGTCCTGCTACCGCTAATGGGGCGTTTTGACATTATCTCTGAGTATATTTTTCTGGTGTCTCTGGGCTGGTGCCTGACAGCAGCTCAACTGGCGGAGTCTTTTGGTCTGTCCCATGAGATCGGGGCTTTTATTGCCGGAGTCAGTATTGCTACATCGCCAATCTCACTGATTATTGCCGAGGGTTTGAAACCGTTGAGGGAGTTCTTTCTGATTCTGTTTTTCTTTTCGGTTGGAGCCCAGTTTGAACCGATGCTGAAAAGCCATCTGCTGATGGCTATTCTATTGACGTCAACGATCGTATTAATTGCCAAGCCCATACTGTTTAAATATCTGCTGAAGCATCTGGCAGGCGAACGACACGATAATGCGGCAGAAATGGGGTTACGTTTGGGGCAGAGCAGTGAATTCTCACTACTCCTGGCCTACGGAGCCATGACGGCAGGAAGAATCCAGCAGGAGACCGCATTACTGATCGAAGGGGCGGCAATTCTGACCTTTATAGTTTCTACGTACCTGGTGGTATTCAGACTGCCAACACCGATATCCCCCAGCAATGAGTTAAGAAGTGATTGAAACTCTGCTGAGTTTTTAATGCCACAAAGAGGCATTGGATTAAATAACAAAAAAGAATATACCTTCATGTTCAAACGACCGGGAGTTCGGAGACAATTCACCCGGATCATTAGCAATTTGAGCCTCACTGAGCGAACCATTAGCGGGGTTTATCTGGTCTTCGATGTGTTGATCAACAGCCGGGTGGTCTCTGATGTGTTGATCAACATCTGACAGCAGGGCTTTCTGGTTACAATTGCTAAAGGGGCAGAGAACAATCAGGTTATCCAGAAACATCCTCGTTTCTATACTGTAGCTGGTTAATGTTTTGCCGGTAACGACAATACCATCGCAATTATGCTCACCTATTGCTAATGAATCGTTATTATCTATGCAAGGTTGGCAGATCGTATGATGACAACCATCAATTTTCCTGCCGTTGTAGGTGATATTCCTGCATTGAATGCATTCCAGGCTTCTCAGTGCGGATATCTGCGATGAATCATTGCTAAAGGCAACATCTACCTGTTGACCTGAGGGTGTGATCACTGAAAAGGACTGTAAAACGCCAGGCATAATCTGAGTTCCTCTAGATCCTCTGAAACAACAATCGGTTATGTTTTCTGGTACTAAGACGGCTTTGACCATTACCAGCGCTGTTTAGTTCCAACCCTCAGGACAGTTCCTTACATCAGCCCCCACAGCAACACTGCCAGTATCTGCGGCGACAAAATTCTCAAACACATCACCAGCGGATAAACCGTTGCGTAGGACAGTGCCGCCGCTCCGGACTTTTCATGCAGACTGTTGGCAAAGGCCAGCGCAGGCGGGTCCGTCATGGAACCTGCCAGCAGGCCACAGAGGCTCAAATAGTTAAGCCCACCAAACATACGGCTGGTAATACCGATCACCAGCAACGGCATCAGGGTGATCACTGCGCCGTAGAGCATCCATTGCAAACCATCCCCATGCACCAGGATATCCACAAAGTTTTCCCCGGACTTTAAACCAACCACAGCCAGAAACAGAACAATACCAATCTCCCGCAACGCCAGGTTGGCACTGGGCGGCATAAACCAATATAAACGACCAATACTGCCTATTCGGCCAAGAATCAACGCCACCAGCAGTGGTCCACCGGCCAGCCCCAGCTTGAGCGCCGCTGGCAGGCCCGGGATCGTCAGGGGCACAGAGCCCAGCAGAATCCCCAAACCAATACCAATAAACACCGGCATCATCTGAACCTGTTGCAGCTTCTGCTGGGCATTGCCCACCTGATTGGCCACCGCATCAATCGACTCAGGGCGACCAACCAGGTTGAGAATATCACCAAACTGCAACGTCGCGTCCCGGTTGGGCACCAGCTCCACACCGGAGCGGTTCAGGCGGGAAACCACCACGTCATAACGCTGTTTGAATTTCAGGTCGATCAGCTTTTTACCCAGCACCTTCTCATTGGTTACCACCACCCGGGAAGTTCTGAGCTCCGTCCCCTTGGTGGTCAGGGACGCGTGCACCTCTTCGCCGAGAATAAGGCGGGCATTCTGCAATTTCTGCCGACTGCCAACCAGGTGGAGAATATCCCCCATCGCCACTGATGTATTGCCTTTGGGGACAACCAGTTCTTCCCCCCGCTTCAGTCGGGAACAGACCAGCTCGCCGTCATTCAGCCCCGGAACATCCTGAAGCGCCAGACCATCAATATTCGGGTTTCGAATGGCCACATTGATGGTATACAGACTTTCCTTTCCGGTACCGGACACTTTCTCAAAGGCTTCCGCTTCCTCGTTAACGTCTATTTTGAACAGTCGCCGGATAAACCACATGCTCAGCAGAATGCCACAAATACCGAACGGGTAAGCCACCGCATAAGCAGAACCTGGCAGTGCCAGCATGCTCTCTGGCATTCCCAGCTCGGCCAGAATGCCGGTACCCGCCGCCAGAGAAGGCGTATTCGTCACAGCGCCCGAATAAACCCCCAGGACAACGGGCAGGGGAACATCAAACATCAGATGAAGCACGGTGGCCACCACCCCGCCCAGCAGTACCAGCCCTGCGGCAAAGGCATTCAGTTTCAGACCGCGGCTTTTCAGCGATGAAAAGAAGCCCGGCCCCACCTGAATCCCGATGGTGTAAACAAACAGAATCAGGCCAAACTCCTTGATGTACTCCAGTGTGTGGCTGTCCAGATGGATATCCATCTGATAGACAAAGTGCCCCACCAGAATACCCCCGAACAGCACGCCACCTATGCCCATACCGACGCCACGGATGCGCCAGTTACCTATCCACAGGCCCAGCACGGCCACCAGCGACAGGATCGATATGGATATCGCGATATCGCTCATTATGTTTTCCAGAAAGTGAGAATGAATGATGAAGATTAAAAAAGGATCGCCACCTTACCAAACACTGACAGTCAGGCCGGATGATATAGATCAATACGAGACAATCTGTGTGGATAAATCATCAGGAAAAGTGCAGTTGCACAGGCAGTGTTGTATCCTTGCGGGTTATTAGTTTCCCTGACTCTTTGATTGGTTTTCCACAAAGCTTTCCTCACCGGACTGCTTTCAGGAAAGCATCAAAGCGATCCTTTACATTAAGCCCGTTGAGCGATGATGGAAGAGCATTACCAACCGCATCAGATTGAGAGCGAAGCCCAGAAATTCTGGGAAGACAATGACAGCTTTGCTGTCACCGAAGGCACTTCACAAGAGAAGAGCAAAGAAAAGTACTACTGCCTCTCCATGTTCCCGTACCCCAGTGGCCGACTGCACATGGGGCACGTTCGTAACTACACCATTGGTGATGTGATTTCACGCTACCAGCGTATGCGCGGCAAGAATGTCCTGCAGCCTATGGGCTGGGATGCCTTTGGTCTGCCTGCCGAAAATGCCGCCATCAAAAACAAGACGGCACCAGCCCCCTGGACCTACGAAAACATTGATTACATGAAAGGCCAGCTCAAGCGCCTGGGTTTCGGCTATGACTGGAACCGTGAGCTGGCAACCTGTAAGCCGGATTACTACAAGTGGGAGCAGTGGTTCTTCACCCAGCTCTACGAAAAAGGCCTGGTATACAAAAAAATGGCCACCGTTAACTGGTGTCCAAACGACGCCACCGTACTGGCCAACGAGCAGGTTGAAGATGGCCGCTGCTGGCGTTGTGATACGGTCGTAGAACGCAAAGAACTGCCCCAGTGGTTCGTTAAAATCACAGCCTACGCCGATGAACTGCTGGCCGACCTCGATAAACTCGAGCACTGGCCAGAGCAGGTCAAGGCCATGCAGCGCAACTGGATTGGCCGCTCCGAAGGCGTACAGATGACCTTCAAGGTTGCCAATGGGCCTGGCGCTGCTGCGGGTGAGAGCGCCCCAGAGGAGTTCAAGGTTTACACCACCCGACCAGATACCCTGATGGGCGTGACCTACGTAGGCATTGCCTCAGAGCACCCATTGGCCAAAGCGGCAGCGGCCAATAACCCTGCCCTTGCCACCTTCATCCATGACTGCAAATCCAATGCCGTGACTGAAGCCGAAATGGCCACCATGGAAAAGGTCGGTGTCGATACCGGCATCCGGGCCATTCACCCAATCACGGGTCGTGAAGTACCCGTATGGGCGGCCAACTTTGTACTGATGGGTTACGGTACCGGTGCAGTGATGGCCGTTCCCGGCCATGACCAGCGGGACTACGAGTTTGCCACCCGTTTTGGCCTGCCCATCGAACAGGTCATCGAGCCTGTCAATGGCGAAGCTATTGACCTTGGCGCAGCGGCTTTTACGGACAAGGGTAAGCTGGTGAACTCCGGTGAGTTTGACGGCCTGAGTTCAGAAGAGGCATTCAATGCCATCGCCGACCGCCTGATTGCAGAAGGCAAAGGTGAGCGTCAGGTGAACTATCGCCTGCGCGATTGGGGTGTCAGCCGTCAGCGTTACTGGGGGGCACCAATTCCGATGCGCTTCCTAGAAGACGGTACTGAAGTTCCTGTTCCTCTGGAAGATCTGCCGGTGCTGCTGCCAGAAGACGTGGAAATGGACGGGGTTCAGTCACCCATCAAAGCCGATCCCGAGTGGGCAAAAACCACCCACAACGGCCAGCCTGCCACCCGTGAGACTGATACCTTTGATACCTTCATGGAGTCCAGCTGGTACTACGCCCGCTACTGCTCACCACAGTCTGATGACCAAATGCTGAACCCTGAGCAGGCTAACTACTGGCTGCCGGTGGATCAGTACATTGGTGGTATTGAACATGCGGTGATGCACCTGCTCTACTCCCGTTTCTATCACAAGCTGCTGCGTGATGCCGGCCTGGTCGACAGCGATGAGCCGTTCAAGCGCCTGCTCTGTCAGGGCATGGTACTGGCTGACACCTTCTACAAGCTTGATGAAAAAGGCGTCAAACAGTGGCTTGCCCCGACCGATGTCGACAGCGAGTTTGACGACAAAGGACGTCTGGTTAAGGCTACCCTGAAAGCGACAGGTGAAGTGGTTGAACATGCGGGCATGAGCAAGATGTCCAAATCGAAAAACAACGGTATCGACCCGCAGGACCTGATTGATCAGTACGGCGCTGACACGATCCGTCTGTACACCATGTTCGCTGCGCCACCGGAGCAAACCCTGGAGTGGTCTGAAAGTGCTGTAGAAGGTGCCAACCGTTTCCTGCGTCGCTTCTGGAAGCAGGCCGCAGAGCATATTGCCGGTGGTGCTGTGGCCGCTCTTGATCTGAACGCCCTGACCAAAGAGCAAAAGGATCTGCGCCGTAAAGTGCATGAAACCATCAACAAGGTTTCTGATGACTGTGAGCGCCGCCTGACCTTCAATACCGCCATTGCCGCGATCATGGAGTTGAACAACGCCATCAGCAAGTTCCAGGTGTGCCATGCACAAAGTCAGGATCGCGCCGTCATGCACGAAGCCATTGAGGCTACCACGCTGATGCTGGCACCGATTGCGCCTCATGCCATGCACAGTATCTGGCAGGCGTTGGGTCACTCTGAGCCGGTACTGGATGCTTCATGGCCGGTAGCTGACGAGGAAGCGCTGAAGAAAGAGGCCATCACCCTGGTGGTTCAGGTCAATGGTAAGGTGCGGGCAAAACTGGAAGTACCGGCAGGCCTGGGTAAAGACGCCATTGAGAAGCTTGCTCTGGAGCATGAAAACGTCAGCAAATTTACCGATGGTTTGACAGTCCGCAAGGTGATTGTGGTTCCCGGTAAACTGGTGAATATTGTTGCCAATTAATCGCAAGGTAGCGGACATCCTTCCGGAAAAATCATAAAGGGGCAAACGCCCCTTTATTTTTCGCCCTAAAAATGGGAAGTCAGGGCAAGAGTTTGTTTTTCCCGGGCAGGCTATTTCCTTTATTCGTCATCATCAAAAGGCTCATCATCGAATAAAAAGGGTGACCCTTCCCTTTCTTTTTCTTCCTCTTCTTCACGTTCTTTCCTGCTTTTCCTTTTCCTATCAGACCGATTCAAAGGATTTGGAGTTAGATTAGGTAAAATAATGGGAGGCGGCTGCTTTTGACCACTTTCCACAGCCAGTGGTGGTTGTGCTGCGATATTGGCCAACCCCATTGAAGCAAGCAACTGGTTTAACGAACCCATTGCCTGCGCGGAACTGATAGGGGTTGCACTGTTATTGACACCGATATTGATACTGGTGCCGACCTTGTTACCTGACTCAGGGCGAACAGCTTCATTTGCGCTCTTGCTCCCCGGGGAAACAGGCCCTTCCCCGTTTTTCAGCCTGTTCTCGCCATGCCCATTATGCACCCCGGACTTTGCTGGTGCAGATAATCCATCATGCTCCACCCCGCAGCCAAGCCCATTAGCTACCCCCGGCTTTAATAACTCCGAGAGGTATTGCCGGTTAACAAGGGCAAGTCCTTTTTCAGGGGCAATTTCACCAGCAATACCAGCTTTGGTGGCGTACTGATTTAAAAGAGAGTCAACTTCTTGCAATAAAGCAGAGTCTGTCACTGAGTTAGCATCTTTTAAAGCCAGCGACAGCTTCTCCGCCAATCTGGATAACTCCATCGCTTTCTGAATATCTTCCGGACGCCCCTGCAACATGAGATTGTTAATAAGGTTACCTAACAGTTCACTGATTGAATGTCGTTGAGACAAGGGCACCCTGCCCCCCTGGGACGCTGCGTGATCCTCAGGCTCCCCCTGTCCGCCATCAATGATCTGAACACTGCCCCCCGTTAACAGGGCAATCAGTTGTGCTACTTTTGTAATCACCTCAATGATCATTTGCGCTGACGGGCTTTCAGTCAGGTCAGGTCCACAGACCACAACATGCAGTGCAGGTGGTGTGGTAAAGAGAGAGGCAATCGACCTGTCGGGTAAGGCCGTCCAGGCAGTCAATAACCTGTTACCCGAGGCCGCATTGCTGATAAAAGCTGGCTGTGAAACCGCAACTGGCATAAAAGGCGGCGCTGTCAGCGAAGATGGTGTCTGCGGGCACCGGCTTGTAACGTTCCTCTCAATAACCGTTCTTAACTCACTTCCTAATGGCCTGGCAAAAATCCTGTTTTGAACAGTCCGCAGCTCCCAACGCTCCACCAGCCGCACCTGCCTGGAGTTACCCATAGCATCGGTAACATACAGATTCTTTTCTTTGGTCAGTTCAGTGCAGCTGACATTGGCTGTTTGGGCGGAATTGGGCAAATCCGGCGGCATGGATGCCGCTAATTGCATGGATACAGCTTCTGCCATGGGGCCTCCTGCTTAGCCTGAAGCAAAGAATGCACTCTGCCATCATATTGAGTTAATTATTATTTGTTCCTTTAGAAGTATGACACTGAAAATCCGGATAAGTTCCGGCATGGTGGGGCGGCCAGCCTCCCGGAACCTGACAACAATCAGTAAAGTCCATCCGCCAAACGGGAGCTGAACCTATCAAAGAGGACTCTGGCTTCCCTTGTGAATTGCTGGCAAAATTCCTGACCATATAAGATTTTATGGATAATTCAGAGTGATGAAGTGCTTCGCTTGTTAAAAGGACTTACGCTTGTCACAATTCTGGCAGCCGTTATTTTGCCGGGAATCAGGTACTTTTTATCCAGTAAAATCACCTTGATGGTAAATCAATGGGTCGCCAGCCTCTCTCCTTATGCCCGTGTCAGCTATGAGAAAATTGATATAGGCCTGAGCGGCACTATCAAGCTGCACAATGCAACGATGGATCTACCATCCGGCCAGCAGCCCAGACTGGAAATACAGCGAATATCCCTGCGCTTTCCAGAGCTTTATGGACTGTACCAGCCAGCCTTAACCGGTGATTACTCTCTGATACCGCAATCCCTGACTGTAGAGCTGCAGGGCATGAACTTATTTTTTCTGGACCACCCTCACCTGGAAGCCCATTTTTCCAAAAGGAATGAGTCATTAAACAGCCTTGCCGGAGCTTGTCATGACCAGCGTCTCTTTGGCCCTGCACAGCTTGAATCAATGGGTTATACCTCTGCCAATTTAGTCAATCTCGGACTCCGATATCAATTCCATGACTTCAACCAAACGCTTGACCTTACCATTGAAAGCGAAATTCAGGGGTTGGGATTTACTACGTTGGGCCTGTCCATCGATAACCTGAGCCATCTTGACCGGGCAGCATTCAAAACCGAAACTGCGGGACTGAAGCAACTTTCTTTCTGGTATCAGGATGATGGGTATATAAGCCGGAAAGTCAGGTTCTGCGCTCAACGCTCTGGTGTTTCAACGGCTGAGTATGTTGCCCGGGAAGTATCACGGGAGAATCAATACTACGCAGCATTATGGGGCATTATTCCGGGTGATTCTATTCGAGAGGCATACCAGGACTTCCTCAACAATCCAGAGACCGTTTCCATTAGCCTGGAATTTCAATCCCCGTTTCTTTTCAACCGGCAGTACCGGGAAGATGACGTTCCGGTGCTCAGCCAGCGCTCTGTATCGATTAACAATAGCGAGATCATTGCGCCAATACTCACGGTTGTTCCGGGGGAGATAAGTAAAAAAGTGGGTGATCTGCAGGCCATACTGTTTAGCAACGTCGAATTGCCGGAAGTAGACGGGCGCAGGGCAAACCCCGTATCTGAACCCTATGATGACCAATCAGCCTCCCTGCCTGAACAGGAAATAGACCTGAGAGCAGTGTATGTGGGTCAGCATATCCGTTACCAGCCTGTGGAGCTGACCAGTCTGACTGAAGGTGAGCTGCGGCAAATCAGAATTACCCTGAGCAATGGACGCCAGTACGAGGGCATTATTAACAGCCTCAGTGACAGTGAGCTTCAGCTTAAAAGCCAGCAGGCAGGAGGTGAACTGGTTCTCCCGATAAAACTTGAAAGAATTGTTCAACTTGAAATAAAAATGTAAACGCCGGGAATGATTCCCGGCACAGTAAAACTGGCGTAAACACCAGACTATAACTACTCTCAGCTAGAAATCCCTCCCGGAAGTATCATTTAACCAATGGTTAAGATTGGGTAAAACACATCACGCATACGCTGTTCATTGATAACAAATGCAGCCAGGCAGTCATAAAAAATCAGATAAACAATTGCACTGCCAGAGAGGTTAATGATGAAAAATGGCAACCATCAGATCATTGAAAAAGTCACTATTATTGGTGGAACCCACGGCAATGAATACATCGGCCCCTACTTCATAAGTAAGGCAGAGCAAGTGGGGATTTTTCAGGATAATGCCCTGGAAGTGGCAACGCTCCTTGCCAATCCGGAAGCCTTTGCCCGGGCAAGGCGGTTTATTGATCAGGATTTGAACCGCTCATTTTCTGACCGGGTTCTCACCGGCACTCAAGACGCCCATGAGTGTCAGCGGGCAAGAGAAATCGCCCGACACTTATCTCAGGATGCCATAGGCCAGCACTTCCTGGTTGATCTCCACAGTACCACCGCCAATATGGGCATTACCCTGATCGTCAGAAATAGTGAGCCACTTAACCTTCACACTGCGGCTTATGTGCAGAAAAATATTCCCGAAGCCCGGATCCTGCTCAGCGATGTTGACCATAGTCAGCACCCGTCTTTAAACAGCATTTCACGTTTTGGTATTGTGATTGAGGTTGGTCCCTTAGCCAATGCCGTGCTTCGTCATGACCTCTTTGAAACCACCGAGAAAGTGGTGGATCTGGTCGTTAAGTTCCTGACTCTGTGCAAAACTCGCCAGGAACCTAAACTTCCTGACGCCGTGACGGTATTCAGGTTCAGGGAAAAAGTACCTTACCCCAGAAATGAACAAGGGAATCTGACCGCAATGGTTCACAAAGACCTTCAGGATCGGGACTATCGCCTGCTAGAAACCAATCACCCCATTTTTATGACATTTCAGGGTGATGACATCCGATATTCCGGGGAACCTGGCTATCCGGTATTTATTAATGAGGCCGCTTACTACCTTGAAGATACGGCTTTCATCATCACCGACAAAGTTGAAGTCTCACTGGATTGAACATCTATTGATCTAACGATGCTCACTTTCCTTTTCTGAAGCAGAAGCCGCAGGCGGCTAACCACCAGCAATCAGTACACCCACCTGAAAAACACGACCCCCCCCCCCCGAAAATCATCAAACGGGCTTCGTAAAATACTGATAGAAAAGAAGAAATATTGACATAAATTAAAACAACAACACGCAAGTCAAATAATGTCTCCGATTTAATCCACATGAAGAACCGGACAATGAATAAACCCCACTCTGGAAAATGCCCTGTTATGCACGGTGTGGTAACAGAGAGCGGCAAGTCGAATGTTGACTGGTGGCCAAAAACCCTGAACCTCGACATTCTGCATCAACATGACCAAAAAACTGACCCGATGGCACCGGAGTTTAACTATCGGGAAGCGGTGAAAACTCTCGACTTTGCAGGCCTGAAGCAAGACCTTAAAGATCTGATGACCAACTCCCAGCAGTGGTGGCCTGCCGACTGGGGACACTACGGCGGCCTGATGGTGCGTATGTCCTGGCATGCTTCCGGTACTTACCGTATTGCCGATGGCCGTGGCGGTGGCAGTACCGGTAACCAGCGTTTTGCACCGCTGAATTCCTGGCCCGATAACGCCAACCTGGACAAAGCCCGTCGTCTATTATGGCCGATCAAGAAAAAGTACGGTAACAAACTGAGCTGGGCTGACCTGCTGGCTTATGCAGGCACTGTCGCTTATGAATCCATGGGGCTGAAGACCTTTGGCTTCGCTTTCGGCCGGGAAGATATCTGGCACCCTGAAAAAGATATCTATTGGGGCTCGGAAAAAGAGTGGCTGAAGCCAAGCACTGAAGAAGAGTCCGGCCGGTGCCTGGCAATATGAGCCCATTAACATTGCCGAAGAAGACAAGCCTGTGGATGTGGAAGACCCATCCATCCGCTACAACCCCATCATGACCGATGCGGATATGGCGCTGAAGGTGGATCCGGAATATCGCAAGATTTCCGAACGCTTCCGTGATGACCACGCCTACTTCTCCGACGTGTTTGCCCGTGCCTGGTTCAAGCTGACCCACCGGGATATGGGACCACAAACCCGTTACATCGGCCCGGATGCACCACAGGAAGCGCTGATCTGGCAAGACCCGGTACCTGCAGGCAAGACCGATTACGATGTGGCTGCGCTCAAGGCCAGAATTGCCGCCAGCGGCCTGAGCAACAGCGATATGATCACTACGGCCTGGGACAGCGCCCGTGTTGACCTGGTATTTGGTTCCAACTCAATTCTGCGAGCTTACGCAGAAGTGTACGTCCAAGACGATAATCAGGAAAAATTCGTTCGTGACTTTGTCGCCGCCTGGACCAAAGTGATGAATGCTGATCGATTTGACCTGGCTTAATCGCAACACCTGCTAAAACCCGATACACACGCCGCATTCATTGCGGCGTGTTTTTTTCTCAAAGCCAATTTTCTTTTTTCTGCCTACCGCCGTCATGGTAGAGTTACAGGTCGAATTTGAACACTTGAAGCATCATTGCTGGAGAGATCATGACCTACCCCTTTCGTTCAGTGAGCACGCTGACCTTGCTGCTGTTAACCAGCCTGTTAACGGCCTGTGGCTTCCATCTGAGAGGCGCAATGAGTACTGCCAGTGAAGTCAGCCAACTGTCCATCACCGGCAATGATCCTGTCTATATTCACTCCCTCTCCAGAGCGATGGAACGCAGTGGCATCGATATCAGCGAGACGGCTCCATGGCGCATCAACATCATCCGCGTTGAACGTGATACGGATCAGCAGACCGTTGCCAGTGCGGGCTATTTTGAGCAGAGAATTGCCATGCAGGTGGTTTACCAGTTACAAACCGCCTCTGGCCTGCCGCTGTTCGCTCCGGTTCAGTTAAACCGCGAACGTTACATCACCCAGAACCAGGATGCGCCGAATGCGGCGGAATCAGAACAAGGGATTATCCTTTCTGAGCTACAGCAGGCGCTGGTTGCCACAACCCTGCGCCGGATTCACAGCCTGTCTGAGGCTGAGCTGTCAGCGGCCGCTGAACAGGCCAGGGCTGCGGCGCAAGCCCAGATGGAAAGCACTGAATCCAGCCGGAACCCTCTGCCTTGAAGCTTCGTATTGACCAACTGGGCGCACAGCTGAAGAAACAGCTGGCACCTGTCTACATCGTCAGCGGTGATGAACCGCTTCAGGTTGCCCGGTGCTGTGATCAAATTCGCCAATATGCCAGGGACACCGGGTTTTCCGAGCGCCATGTTTATCATGTTGAAAACGGCTTTGACTGGGGGGATTTTCTCAGCACGGCCAACAGCCTGTCGCTGTTTGCCCAGAAGCAGATTCTTGAGCTGCGAATCCCCAATGGCAAGCCCGGAGATGCAGGCAGTAAAGCGCTGCTGGAATACCTCAGCCACCCCTCACCGGACAATCTGCTGCTGATGATCACGGATCGTCTGGATAATACCCTGCAAAAATCAAAATGGTTCAAGGCGCTGGAACAGGCCGGAGTATTTATTCCCATCTGGCCAATCGAATCCGGACAGCTACCAGGCTGGCTCGCTCAACAGCTTAAAGTGGATGGCTACCGGGCAACCCCGGATGCCCTGAGCCTGATTGCCGAGCGTGTGGAAGGGAATCTTCTGGCGGCATCCCAGGAACTGGAAAAGCTCAAGCTTCTGGCCAGGGACAAAACCATTGATGAAGCTACTGTGCGGGAAGCGGTGTCGGACAGTGCCCGATATGATGTGTTCCAACTGCTGGACAGCGCCCTGGAAGGCAATATCAAACAGTGTGTGCGCATCCTGGGCATTCTGAAAGGTGAAGGCATTGAGCCTCCGATCATTCTCTGGGCTCTGGCCAGGGAGATACGCCTGCTTAGCCATCTGAGCCGACAGCTATCCCGGGGCATGGCAAGGGATCTGGCCATTGAACAATCCGCTAAAGCGCTGGGGTTTGTGCCATTTATGCTCAAGCGCAGGGCAGCATTGCTGGAAAAGGCCATTCGCCGTAGCAGCGAGCGAAACCTGCGTCAGATGCTGCTGGATACAGGAAAGATTGATCGTTGTATCAAAGGGTTAGAGAAAGGTAACGCCTGGGATAAACTGCTGACCCTGACCCTGAATCTGGCAGGTTTACCCCCTATTCAGGTCATCAAGTGACTCCAGAAAGTAGCCAGTACATGGTTTCAATGAGTTTGACGGGTTGTCGTGCCTCCGCACTCCGTTCGTCCTGAGCCTGTCGAAGTATCCATCATAGGGCCTAAAGGCGGAAACTCCGGACTCTGATAGATCGTGCCAAGTACCCTTCGACTCCGCTCAGGGTGAACGGAGATTGTGCACGTCAAACTCATTGAAACCATGCACTAGTGCAGAAAAGCGTTAATACCCGTACACCCCGTTCATCCTGAGCGGAGTCGAAGGGTGATTGGCACGGTCTTCGTTGTTGGTTCGGAGTCCACATCCTTCGACAGGCCTCAGCACGAACAGCATGGGTATCAACGCTAAGCTGCACCAGGAGCTGTCGGCGAACATGACATGGAACCTAATCTGGTACGCACGGTCTAAAAGTTAAAACAATGTTTAAGGGACTATGCAGTATGAACAGATCATTTCTTGTTAAAAAGCCATCACTGGACGGCAAATTCTGGTGGGATAACAACAATATTCCCGGCTACCTGATGAATTCGGACATCGAAAAGGCGCTTGCTACCTTTCGCCGGATAAAGGAGTTTCAGTACATTGAGTTCAATCAGGGCAGGCCTACTTATGTGTTTTTGATGGAAGACGTGTGCCCGCATACCCCCTACGATAAGGTAATGGTCTCCATTACTGACCGGGGCGATATGAAATATGTCTTTGTATACAACGACCCCCGGCCAGAAGAGCGGTGGTGGATCGTTTATCAGCCCATTAATGAATCAGGAGTGCCGATTAGCACTGAACGCTGTGTCGGCTGGTTTATTGATGAGTATGCCGCGCTGGAAAAAGCCAGGGATGTCCTTGCCAAACCGGACAGAACCAGCAAAGTTAATTAAAAGACCGCTGGCAAAGCACTATACTTCGCAGCCAATACAACATCACAACACATAGAAGTAGTAGTGCAATGACAGCATCTTCCTGGTTATCCATCCTGGCCATTTGTGCGCTTGGTACCATCTCACCGGGCCCAAGTCTGGCGGCCGTCATGAAAAGTACCGTGCAGGGGTCCAGGGCCCATGGGCTGGTTACGTCGATTTCCCATGCCCTGGGGATTGGTATTTATGCGTTTCTGGTGGCGGCGGGTATCGGTGTTGTGATTACTGAAACGCCCTGGCTCTATAAATTCATTACCTATGCAGGTTCTGCCTATCTGGCCTGGATGGGGTATAAGGCTATTACCTGTGCATCCTCGTTAATTAACGACCAGCATCAGTTACAGCAACAGCTGAGCCTGAAACAGGCGGCAATTAACGGCTTTCTGGTCTCTTTCCTGAACCCCAAGATTGCCGTATTTTTCCTGGCGCTGTTCAGCCAGTTTGTGACGCCTGATTCCACGGTAATCACTCAGATACTGATGGCATCCATTGCCACACTCTGCGATGGCGTCTGGTATTGCCTGGTTGCCTCAGTAGCAGGCCATGGCAAAGTGCTGCCAGCGCTACGAAAAAGAGCCACGCTGATCAACCGGCTGTGTGGCATCCTGTTGATTCTGGTGGCTCTTCGTATTGTGTGTATGTAAGTAGTTAACCAGATGGAATCCTATTTTTCTGACTCAGTGATCAGTCAAAAAGGCTCAAGTCCCGAACGGCACCCTTATCTGCACTGGTGACCATACGGGCATAAGCTTTAAGTGCCGTGGAGACCCTTCTTGGCCGGGACTTAACCGGCTGCCAGGCAGCTTTCCCCCGGGCCTCCATGGCTGTCCGTCTGACGGCCAGCTGGTCTTCGGTCAACTGGACATTAATGCTTCGGTTGGGAATATCTATCCGAATGATATCCCCATTTTCCACCAGGCCAATGGCACCACCGGATGCGGCCTCAGGAGAAGCATGACCAATGGACAGTCCGGAAGTCCCCCCGGAAAAGCGTCCATCCGTCAGCAGCGCACAGGCCTTACCCAGCCCTTTCGATTTCAGATAACTGGTGGGGTAGAGCATTTCCTGCATACCCGGCCCACCTTTTGGCCCTTCGTAGCGAACAATCACCACCTCTCCCGGCTGCACCCGGTCTTCCAGAATAGCGTTGACCGCGTCCTCCTGACTTTCACAGATATGGGCCGGACCTTCGAAGACCAGGTTATCATCATCAACACCCGAGGTTTTGACGACACAGCCATCGGCGGCAATGTTGCCATAAAGCACTGCAAGCCCCCCCTCAGTACTGAAGGCATGTTCCAGTGAGCGAATACAGCCTTCTGCCCGGTCATAATCCAGTGTCTCCCAGCGATAATCCTGACTGAAGGCTTCTGTCGTACGAATACCGGCAGGACCGGCCTTAAAGAACGTTGTTACCGACTCATCACGGGTTTGGATAATATCCCAACGGGACAGGGCTTCACTGACGGTGGCGCTGTGCACCATGGGAATATCATTGTGCAATAATCCGGCACGATCCAGCTCACCAAGGATACCCATCACCCCACCCGCCCGGTGAACATCTTCCATATGGTATTTCGGGGTGTTGGGTGCCACTTTGCATAACTGGGGGATCCGACGGGATAACTCGTCAATATTACGCATATCGAAAGGTATGCCACCTTCCTGGGCAGCCGCCAGCAGATGCAGGATGGTATTGGTCGATCCACCCATGGCGATGTCCAGACTCATGGCATTTTCAAACGCCTTGAAACTGGCGATGGATCTGGGCAGTACACTCTCATCGTCGTGTTCATAATAACGCCGGGTGATGTCAACAATACGGCGAGCTGCTTCCAGAAACAGCTGTTCACGGTCAGCGTGAGTAGCCAGCATGGAACCATTGCCCGGCAGGGAAAGACCCAGCGCTTCCGTCAGACAGTTCATGGAGTTGGCGGTAAACATCCCTGAGCAGGAACCACAGGTTGGACAGGCTGAACGCTCATACTCGGCAACAGTTTCATCATCGGCATCTGAAGCGGCGATCACCATGGCATCAACCAGGTCAAGCCCATGTTGTGACAGTTTGGTTTTACCCGCTTCCATTGGCCCACCTGAAACAAAAACCACCGGAATGTTCAGGCGCATGGCCGCCATCAACATGCCCGGGGTGATTTTGTCACAGTTGGAAATACAGACCAGCGCATCGGCTGTGTGGGCATTGACCATATATTCCACGGAGTCAGCGATGATGTCCCGGCTGGGCAACGAATAGAGCATGCCATCGTGCCCCATGGCAATGCCATCATCCACGGCAATGGTGTTGAACTCTTTCGCCACACCGCCATGCTGCTCAATTTCACGGCAAACCAGTTGCCCCATGTCCTTCAAATGAACATGGCCAGGTACAAACTGGGTAAATGAGTTAGCGACAGCAATAATGGGTTTGTTGAAATCCCCATCGTTCATACCTGTTGCCCGCCATAGCGCACGGGCTCCGGCCATATTACGGCCATGGGTGGATGTTCTGGAGCGATAGGCTGGCATGAAACAGTCCCTCTACTAACGGTCAATGGCAAATGGTTTTATTCTTGCTTCTGTCTGTACACGGTAACTTTTTAGAAAGCCAATGCACTCCTTGCTGACGGGGTTTTTATCGCCATCCAATGGCGGCCGGTTAGAATATCAAAATTCAGGCGATTTGTCTGACTATGTGGAAATACCACTGGAAAAACCGGAATCGAATCCACTCTTCAAAGTCATCACAGAAAATAAGACGTAGCCATTGAAAAGTGGCCATTACCAGGAGGGCCAAAAAAAGACGCTCAGCCGGCAAACTGGTGCTGCCGGGCGCTGTGTTTTTCAATCATGATATCAATGGCTTCCTGGTCATAGGGCCGCAAGCCGGAGAGAATCATGGTTTTCTCCCCCATCCCCACCACATCACCATTTTCACGGTAAACAAAGTTAAGCGTTACCTTACCGCGCTTGCCATTAACGTCCAGAGTCGCGCCTGCTGGTTCCAGGTGCGGGTTTACCAGGTCAACACGGGCCATTTTCAAGGTCATGCTGTCGTAAATGACCAGCGGTTTGACGGTATTGATCATTACCCCATGGGATTTCATCAGCGGCACAAAGACATTAGGGAAACTCTCACCGGAGAAGGCCACATAACTGCGCACCAGCTGCTCAATCATCAACGTATCGTGGCTGCAGGCTCCGTGGCGTTCAATATCCAGATACAGCTTGCCGGAAAGATCATAAATGCTCTTATGTCCTTTATCGTTGGTACAGATTTCCAGCTCAACACCGTCGGTGACCATACCATTGAAAGTGACACGCATATCGCTATACAGGCCTTCACTCAGCAGTATTTTGGCAAATAGCAGATCACCCGGAACGCAGAAGCGGGAGTTATCCACATCATGCAAAGGGTTAAAATCATTGGCAATGCGCTTCGCAAACTGGCTGGCCTGTTCGCGGGTAAAGGAAAAGCGGTTGTCTGCCAGAGAGGTACAGTATTGATCAATAAACATAGTGTTAAAGCTGAATTCCTGCCGCAGTCATCCCTTCAGTCAGACGGCACTCAATGCCGCTGGCTATCGGATGTTCAGTCATTAGTGACAAATACCCATGTAAAACAGCGAATATTCTACCCTGCTCTCGTCCACAGAACAGTAGGGACGGGAAAGCGGCTATTACTCAGAGGGATAAGAGCAATAGCCAGCACCTTACCATAAGTGGTTGACCAACCACTTATTTTTTGAATATCAAGCAAGCATTGCGAAGGCCGTAGTTTCAGGAAACACATCTTAAGTGAGTAGCCCCCCTGAAGCCTACCAGTAAATCGTAGCTTTTTGTTTAAAGCATCATTACCGAACTTAACGTTATTGCCGTGGTCTAAAGATACAGTTCAACTGCAATTCAACCCCTGACGCTAGACCCAAACCGATGGCAAACTCTTATAACCTATCCCCTCATCTACCGTTTGTCCCTCAAACCTCAAACGATCACGGGGCATTTCTGGAAGCATTAGCGTTAACTGAAGCGATAACGACGTTGAAGGCACATCTGCCAAAAGAGGGGCAAACACAGGAACCACTGGATCTACGTAACCGATCTGTCAAAGCAACTGAACATCCGGTTGTTCAGTACACGAACGCACAACTGGAAACGAAAAAAAAGCTGTGTCATCGAGGGAACAATGTCACTTTAGAAAGAGAAAAACGATATTTTCAAACGCCATCAGCAGAAACACTCTCTCATCTTCTGGACCAGTTCCAGACCACTTATGTGAAATTCTGGCAGCTACAGGAACTCGTGGAATCCAGAGCAGAAACTCCGCAAAAGAGCTTATTAACCATAGGGGATGATCTTGAACAGTTTGAAAATCACATTATTGATTTTTTACTGAGTTGCACACCTTCGGACCCGGAGCAAATTCAAGACCTTTTCTTAATAAGCATTTGGTTACAATGGATAAAAAACTCTAAAAATGAAATAGAATCGGCTAACCATGTTTTAATCAGCAAACGTATTTTGTCATTTTTCGAACATGAAAAAATGGCCAATATACCACTTGCCAAAATCAATCACAGAGTCACTTGCTGTGATCTGAGGAGCCAGAAAATGGCTCCTTATGATGAAGACTTACTGCCCACAGTCATCATCACAAGTATTACTAACTCATTACAATACATACTTTTTTTTAGAGACACTGAAACTATAAAAGCCAATATCATAAAATTTATTCATGACTCCGAATTATTTACAAGAAGGCAAGACGCGCATCAATGGCTTGCAAAAAATTTAACCATTGCAGAATGGTTCGGGTCTGCGCTCAATGTGGTTAATAAAGTAAAATGCAGTAATATTGCTACCATTCCCGGTTCAACAGACATTCCTGATTTAAACCCGAATTCGTTATTATTCTACGTATTTCGGTTTGGTGAAAATGGTCAGCTGGCATATAACTCACCGGACATTAGCCTGTCAGCATTGGAACAGCTCATCCGTTTCCTCCAGATCCCCGAATTCAAGAAAAAAGTATTACCTTTAATAGAGAAATTTGCATCAACAGAAATACACCTGCCAGTTTTGAATATTATTTGTAATTTTCTGATCAATCAAGATACCTTCCACCTTATCGATATCCCCAACAAAGACAGCAGGCTCTATTTATCCGCGGTTTTGTACTACCTGAAAAACGAACCTGAAAAAGCAGAAAGTGAGCTGTTAAAATCCCGGGTCCCTGAAGCCCGATGGTTACTCAGCAAGGTGTATGAGCAAAACAACCGATTGGAAGAAGCCATTCACCATTCCAGACTGGCCATACAACAAGGTATCAGTTCGGCCAACCTGCAACTGGCTTTGCTGCTGATCAAGAACAGCAAGAATGATCTCGGTTCAATAGAGGAAGTTATTACCCTTTTGCAGAGGGCTATAGAGCACTATGATTTTATCGATGCCAAAGACGTATCATTCTATATTCAGGGAATTATCGATGAACTGGAACTCTCCGAAACAAAACCACTCGCTCTGGAAGCGACATCTGACGAAACAAAGGGATCCAGAAAACAACGACGCCGCCCAGGCTCAACCAGAAAAGAGAAAACCACAAAAATACCGGGTAAAAAAAGATTTCAGGGAAGTGTACCCAGAGATCTGAAAGATCAAAAACCAAGCCCTGGCGAAGATCAATATTCTATCAACGCCAGCCCTGTGTGCTCCACAAGCATCAAAGAAAAACCCATTCAAGGGGAAAGCATTAAATCAATCCCTCGAATCCGGCTGTCCTACATCAGCCTCTCCGTTACACAGTTATTGCACAGCAACGACTTTGATCAGGCTCGAGCCGTATTAAAACAATTCTGTCAGGAAACCCAGCTCACAATACAACAGGCAAGCTTTGCTCACATGGATTTATGGAGCCTCAGAGTGATAGCAAAAGGATCTGAACATCTGGAAGCCTTCAATGCGTCAGCCAAACAAGAACAGAAGTCCGGTGAGTTAAATATATTGGCTCAATCCGGCAAAACACTAACCGATTACGGCCTGGACCGGAAGGCTTGCGACACGGTTTTATTATCTGACGACATTCCAAAAACCCAACAGGTCATTCGAAAACTGATTATTGATAAAGCGCTGGGATGGCTATGCTGCCTCCACCCTTGTGACCAGAATTTAGCCGACTATAAGGCTCAGTGGATCATTCAGCCCTGCACTATTGCCAGGAATCATTTAGCCGAATTTGAACATAGCCTGTCACTGACATTTGTCACCGGTTCTTTTTTATCCCTTATTGGTCATATACATGGTGATATGGCAACAGACTGTGATGACCAAAAAGAGAAAAACAGGCTCAAACAAAAATCGGGGGAATTTTATAGCACAGCCAATGAGTTTAATAGTTGGAGAATTCGATTAAAAAACGAACCCTTGTTACGTCATCGCATCGCAAAAAAAACCCCTTTAGGCGATATTCAAAGACTCAGGAAAAAACTGGCCAAAGAGCAATAGTGTCAAAAATGGGGGGATTGCCTCCCCCCCCATTCGTATCAAAGACCAACGTTGTTCTTCTGTAAGACTTGCTCCGCACGATAACTGGATCGCACCAGCGCACCGGAAACGACTTCAAGGAACCCTTTTTCCAATCCCCATTGCCGATATTTTTCAAACTCTTCCGGCGTCACATAACGCTCAATGGGAAGATGGTTAACCGTTGGCTGCAGGTACTGGCCAAAGGTAACAATATCCACATTAATGGCTCTCAGATCATCCATGGCTTCCAGAATCTCATCATCGGTTTCACCGAGCCCCAGCATCAGGCTGGTTTTCGTCAGGACATCAGGACGGTATTTCTTGGCATGCTCCAGCACAGCCAGTGTCTGCTCGTAACTGGCCCTGGGGTCACGCACGGGATGAGTCAGTCGGCGCACGGTTTCTACATTCTGGGCAAAGACTGCTATGGGGCTATCAACAACCTTTTCAACATGGGACATGACACCGAGAAAATCAGGTGTCAGAACCTCTACATCAGTATCCGGGTTTTCTTCTTTAACCCGGCGAACCACCGCAGCGTAATGTCCGGCTCCGCCGTCCGGCAGGTCATCCCGGTTCACCGAGGTCAGCACCAGATATTTCAGATTCATCAGCTTGACCGAGTTAGCGGTGTGCTCTGGTTCATCATGATCCAGCCACCCTTTGGGATTCCCGGTATTCACCGCGCAGAACCGGCAGGCCCGGGTGCAGGTATCACCCATCAACATGATGGTTGCAGTACCAGAGCTCCAGCACTCGTTGATATTCGGGCACATGGCCTCTTCGCAGACCGTACTGAGCTTATGCTCATGCACGGTACTTTTGACTTCTTTGTATTTTGTGCCGTGACTTGCTTTTATTCTGAGCCAGGATGGTTTCCGCTGAATCGGGGCATGCTGCCCCCCGGCACTGGCTTTAATGCCATTTTTAATGGCTGTGATACCTTTGTCATTGACAAATTTGGTGCCACTTTCTACTTTGACGCTACCGTCTATTTGCACGGTAGGAATAATATTTTCCGGTTTCATCCGTGGGCTTTCTCCGGTGAGGCCACTATTCGCCAGCTCATGACCTTTTAATGGCTCATGGCTGTCAAACGGCTCAAGACCGCTGTTTTCGGAATGAGTAGACATGCCTCCCCCTGTTTTTTTGGATTACTGCTAACTGGACTGGTAAACGGGTTAACTCTTATCTCCGCTATCTGCCGTCAACAGCTCATCAATCGCCGTTCTTTCATCAATATTGATGTAGCTGAGTGCTTTCTGAAAGCATACCAGTAAACGCCGACTCACTTCCTCCATATCGACATTTTCCAGCAGCGATGCCATATCCACCACATTAAGCCCGCGATAACCACAGGGATTAATTCGGTTAAACGGTTCCAGATCCATGTCGACGTTCAGGCTTAAACCGTGGTAAGAACACATCTTACGAAAGCGAAGCCCAAGGGAGGCAATCTTGGCACCATTGACATAAACACCCGGCGCATCCGGCCTGTTCTGTGCCTCTAAACCATAACCGGCCAGCATTGCAATGACGGCACTTTCCAATGCAGAAACCACAGCCCTTGGACCACTCTTCTTCCGGCGCACATCCATCAGGAAGTAAAACACCAGCTGCCCCGGACCATGATAGGTAACCTGGCCACCACGATCCACCTGAATAACCGGGATATCTCCCGGGAAGAGAACATGTTCCGGCTTGCCAGCCTGCCCCTGGGTGAAAACCGGGGGATGTTCCACCACCCAGAATTCATCCCGGGTCTGATCATCCCTCTTGGCAGTAAAGGCTTTCATAGCCTGCCAGACAGGCTCGTAGTTTCTCCGCCCGAGATAACGAACGATCAGGTCATTTTCAATACCGTCAGACTGTTGGGTGCTTTCAGCCATCAAAGCCCTGTCCATTACAAAACCATCTGAATACGGCCACTGGCTTTCAAATCTTCAAAGAGCGCCTGCAGTTGAGGTTCGCCAGTGGCATGAATAACCACGGTCACTGACATGTACTTGCCATTTCGGCTGGTTTTCATTTTGGCATGGCCATCGAAGTCCGGTGCGTGTCTGGCCACCACCCGCAGCACAAAATCTTTATAATCGGGAGCGGAGTGCCCTACGATACGAATAGGGTAATCACAGGGGAATTCAATTTTCGGGGCCTGTGGCTCATTCATAACCATCTACCTACATCATTGTCGGACTGTACGTCGGACTATAAACAGTAAAAGCGCTGCACCCTCGGGAATACAGCACTTTTCACGCTTATCTTTAACCCGGGTTATGCAAACAGCCCGGTAAAGAACAAGACAATACTATCCCAGATACGCTTGAAGAAACCTCCCGGCTCAACAGCCTGCTGAGCAATCAGCGGCACCTCACGAACCAGTTCATCTTCCAACATAACGTTCACTGAACCGATGGTCTGACCTTTCTTGATGGGCGCTTCCAGCTTTGGGTCGATCTTCAGAGAGGCGGTCAGGTTCTTACCCGTTCCCCTGGGCACAGTGACAATCAGGTCTTCGGTAATACCCGCAGTAATTTCACTGATGTCCCCTTTCCAGACCTTAACGGTTTGCAGAGGCTCACCACCTTTTTTAACGTCCACATTTTCAAAGAAGCGGAAGCCATAGGTCAGTAGTTTCTGGGCATCATCCGCACGCTGCTTCTCACTGGCGGAGCCCAGCAGCACAGCAATCAGACGGCGGTCATCACGCTTGGAGGTTACTGCCAGATGGTAGCCGGTGTCTTCAATATGTCCGGTCTTCAGACCATCCACATAGGGGTTGGTCCAGAGCAGACGGTTACGGTTTGCCTGACGACGCAGGGGTTTACCGGTTTTTTTGTCGACGCCGTACTGAAAATACTTCTCAGCATACCAGCCGTAATATTCCGGATAGTCCTGAACGATATGCTTGCCAAGAGTGGCCAGGTCACGGGCGGTCGAGTAATGGTCATCTATTGGCCAGCCGGAAGCATTCTGGAACAGCGTGTTGTTCATGCCAAGCCGCTGGGCGGTACTGGTCATCAACTGGGCAAAGGCTCCCTCGCTGCCAGCGATGTGTTCAGCAACCGCAACGCTGGCATCATTACCGGAAACGATAATGATACCTTTCAGCAAATCTTCCACCGTTACCCGTTCCCCAACTTCAATAAACATAGTGGAACCGCCCAGGCTCCATGCTTTTTCACTGACCAGAACCTGGTCATCACGGTGGATGTTGCCCGCAGCCATTTCCATTTCAGCCAGATACGCGGTCATCATCTTGGTCAGGCTGGCCGGATGCATGGGCTCATCGGGATTCTGTGAGGCCAGCACTTCACCGCTGGCGGCGTCCATCAGAATGTAGCTTTTCAGGGACACTTCCGGTGGTGAAGGAATCTGTCCAAAAGCACTGGCCTGACCGGCAAAAACAAGACCAGTCATGGCCAACGCTCTCAGCCAGTGGGGGGCCGCCAGCTTATGAAGGGAAGATAAAATTCTTTTGCCCATGCAGGTAAATGCTCTGAATATATGGATTTTCATCATTATAATGTTCAAGTCTTTAGAGGTTAACTGCAACTTGCAACAACTGATAACAATTCATCGATTGGCACAGCAGACCTCCCGTCAGGTCAGACGCGAGCAGGCCTATTCGTCATAAGGAATACTTTTTTCCCATGATGGATATCCTCATGAAAAGTACGCCAACCCAACCGCTCATAAAAGCTCACTTGATCCGGAGTATACAGGAATAGCGGACCCAGGTTCTGCTGCCGTGCATATCCCATTGCCACCTTTACCAGCTGCTGACCATAGCCATACCCCCGCTTCGACGGTTCCACATAGACATTGGCCAGCCATGGTGAAAACTCCGGATAGTTTGGCAGATCCTCTGTGAGAATGCTGACTGATCCCCAGACACTCCCTCCCTCTGCAAGCACCCAGGTTTGCGGGATCAGGTCGGTCAGCAAAGAAGCTTCCATATCCTCCCGAAAGTCACTCAAATCACTCCCGGGGTATAAAGCCCCCCACTCCCTGTAATGCCAACGCGCAACCGTTTCGATGCATGAGGGCAGGTCTTGCAAATTAACAATTTTCATCAGGATTAATAGCAAAGAAATCTATAACCATGATTGTACCCCAAAGCACTGAAAAACCTGACCTTGCGGAAAGCAGGGTAGCTAAAAAAACACTACAAACCTTACGCCCCAAGGCCTTACGGTGACAATGAATTATTCGGGCAAGGTTGCCAAACGCCCTCTATTTTTATCTGTGAATACACGACTATGAGCCAGCAATGCCTTTCAACCGTAACAGTAATCAATAACTCTATGATTGATAAAACATGGGACAGTGGGAGTGACTCAATGTTAAATGAAGACCTGTACGAGTGTCTGATTGAACTCGGTATCAATGAACCCAAAGCTCGGGCAGCAGCAAAAGAGAATGCCAAGCTGACAGAAATGAGCGAAGACATTGTCACCATACGACAAACGGTCTTTGAACTCACCCGCCAGAGCAGCGGGATGAATGAGCGCCTGATCAATGTTGAAGAACTGATGAAAGCTCTGATTCAGCGCATCAACAGTATGGAACAGTGGCAGACTCAAACCGATGAACATCTGACGGATTTTGAAGGTCGCCTGACGGGGGTAGAAGGGAAATTGATCGGTGTTTCAGGCAGGTTGACCGGCGTTGAAGATCGTCTGACCCGTGTAGAAGACGAGCTGGCCGAAATCAAAGGCATGCTGAAAATACTGGTTGATAGAGAATAGGACAGAGTTAATCCATCCTATCCATAGCCCGAATCTTATGGGGCTTTGACTACCTGTTCAGACTGTTCTGCCTCTACTTCAGTCACCATCTTTTCGGAAGTTCCCGCATCACCCATGGACTTTTCATCGACAGGCTTTTCATACACAAGATAGGGCGACGCAAACTCAGCCGAGCTTAACCCCTCCAGCAACTCCTCCAGATGATCAGGACTTTCTACCGGACCAATCCTCACCCGATACAGCGGTTCTGGCGCATCCCCCTTGACCACTTTCGCCTGGACACCCGCCCGGGAAAAGAGATCCCGACGTAAAAGTTGCGCGTTATGGTAGTTTTTAAAGGCGGCCAGTTGCAGGTAGAGCAACTCTCCATCCCGTTCATGGGCGGGAGAACGGGCAAAGGTCTCCGGGTCAATGCCTTCTATTGCCACATTTGCCAGCCCTGAATCAGCGAACCCCAGCTTTTTTGCCGCAACATAAGAAAGATCGATCAATCGGTCACCATGAAATGGCCCACGGTCATTGACCCGCACCACCACCGACTGACCATTCTCCAGATTAGTGACCTTGACATAGGAGGGCAGTGGCAATGTTTTATGGGCCGCTGTCATCTTGAACATATCATAGATTTCACCGTTGGCCGTCTGCTTCCCGTGAAACTTGGTGCCATACCATGAAGCCTCGCCCTTTTCTGCATAACCATTGGCAGAGGCCATCGGCTGATAGTGAATCCCACCCAGGGTATAGGGTGTATTTTTAACAGGGACCTGTATCGGCGACGGGACTGCGTCAGGAATGGTACTGATATCAACGGAATCAGCCGGTGGGCCATCCTGAACCTGTGGACTACTGCTACAGCCAACCAGGGCTGATAGCATGATGGCCGGAACCAGCCGGAACCCCCGGGTGTTAATTCCCACGATTTTCTTCATTGATACCAGGCCTGAGAGACCGGCTCCAGATCGTCCCATTTGATCAAACATACTTTTCAACGTTAACAAATAATATTCCTGAGGGTTCGTTATCACTCAACCGGGAAGCCGCCAAAGGCTCATTACAGTGAGCCTTCAGCAAAGATCAGCCACCCCGGGAAAACCATCATCCCTGTTTACCTTTCGCAACCTGCTTTTGCAATGCCAGAGACTGTTTATAACTGTCCTTCACTTCTCTGGACAACTGATAAACGGCAAGGGCATACATCTGGCTACGGTTGTAGCGGGTAATGACATAAAAATTATGCAGTCCGACCCAATACTCAGCGCCAGCACTGCCTTCATGTTTCATCGCCAGAACTTTAGAGGATTTCGGTACCATTTTCGGCACAGCCCACCCGGCTTTTTGCACAAGACTCAGTTTTTTGTCCGGTTTCAATCCTGAAGAGACCATCTGCTCATGCTTAACGCCTGAAACCTTTGCCTGAACTGCCACACCACTGCCGTATTTCCAGCCGTGTTTTTGCAGATAGTTGGCAACGCTGGCGATGGCATCCTCATCGCTTAGCCAGATATTTGCCTGCTGATCGCCGGTATAATCGACCGCATAGGCGCGGTAGCTGGACGGCATGAATTGAGGAATGCCCATGGCTCCGGCATAGGACCCGGTCAGTTCATCAACGTCCAGATTCTGTTCACGGGCGAGCAGCAGAAAATTTTTCAGTTCTTTGCGGAAAAACTCACCTCTTCGGGGAAAGTCAAAGCCCAGCGTCGTGAGCGCATCCAGCACTTTAAAGCCACCGGTCTGCCGACCGTAATAGGTTTCTACACCAATAATCGCCACAATAATATTGGCTGGCACCCCCAACTCCTGTTCAACACGGGCCAGGGTTTCGGCATTTTCTTCCCAGAAGCTGACACCCTTCGCTATCCTTTCTGGCGTGATAAATATCTTGCGGTAGTCTTTCCACTCCAGAGTCCCTTCGGCAGGGCGACTGATCAACTCCAGTGCCCGCTCGGAACGCTCCGCCCCGGCCAGAATATCCTCAAGCTCTGTCCTGGAAAAACGGTGTTCAGTTACCAGTTCATCAATAAAAGCATCAACATCCTGCCTGCCCAGATAGTCACTGTCGTGATTTTCCTGGGCTAGTGCCCAGGTGACAGGTGTAGCAACCACAGCAGCCATCAGCAGGCCACCACGAAACATTCGACGGAATACCCCGGGAAAATTTTTCATGTATCCGTACCTATTCAAAAATAACAAACTCAGGGTTCTCACAAACACCAAAACAACGACAACGATACATAACCCAACCTGCCTCTACATTAATCGACAGTGGTTTTGAATTCTATGGAAGAAAGGTAAAGATCTATTGGGAAGCCCTCAGAAAAGAGCGATGGGTATGTATCGACATCAGAAAACCAAAACCGGCCAGCAGGGTCACCAAAGAAGTCCCTCCCCGGCTAACCATGGGTAATGGAACGCCCACCACTGGCAGGAGTCCACTGACCATCCCGATATTGACAAAGATATACACGAAAAACGTCAGAGTAATACTACCTGCCAATAAACGACCAAAGAGCGTCTCGGCATTCAGGGTGATGAATAGTCCCCGCCCCAGAATCAGGGTATACAGGGCAAAGAGCACCAGACATCCCATCAGGCCAAACTCTTCCGCCAGAACGGCAATGATAAAATCCGTATGGCTCTCTGGCAGAAAATCAAGATGCGATTGCGTGCCCTGTAACCAACCCTTGCCATAAAGCCCACCGGAACCAATGGCGATGGTGGATTGGATGATATTCCAACCGGCTCCCCACGGGTCACTTTCAGGGTTCAGAAATGTCAGCACCCTCCGCTTTTGATAGTCATACATAAAGAACTGCCAGAACACATAGATCGCTGGTGCCGCAAGACAGATGGCAGAAAATATCATGCGCTTGCGCAAACCGGCCAGCAGCAGCACAAACAGGCCCGATGAGCCAATCAAAATAGACGTGCCAAGGTCAGGTTGTTTGGCAATAAGTACCACCGGCACAGCAATAATAATCAGTGAGAAAATCACATCTTTAAACGAAGGAGGCAGTGGACGCCTGGCCAGAAAAGCTGCCATGGTAATCGGCATAATCAGCTTGATCACTTCCGATGGTTGAAACCGGAAACCCGGCAGCTGAATCCAGCGCTGCGCACCTTTGGACTGTACGCCCATAAACAGAACGGCCAGCAATAGCAGCACCCCTGCCACATAAAACCACTTGGCCCACTGCATCAGCACCCTTGGCGGAATCTGGGCCACGATCAGCATGACGGTCAGACTGATGCCCAGGTAGGTTGCCTGTCGAATAACAACCGACATATCCCGACCGGTGGCACTGTAAAGAATAAAGAGCCCCGCACCACAGAGTAAAAGCAGAAACCCGAGCAGCATAAAATCAATATGCCAGCGCATGGACAGTCCCGGGCCGCGGCCAAACCCGTGGAGATCAATCTGGCGAACAAAATCCTGGTTGGCCATTATTTCTCTCCCTTCACTTGATGGCTGTTGACCGTTAATCTTGGCAGCAGGTAGGAATCCATAACCTTTCTGGCGACATTGGCAGCACCATTGCTGTTTTCCAGAATAACAGCAACGGCAATAAGGGGATCTTCTACCGGTGCAAATGCGACAAACAAACTGTGATCCCGCTCGAACTCTTTCAGCTTCTCAGCATCGTACTCCTCTCCCTGGGGAATACTGACCACCTGTGCTGTCCCGGTTTTACCGGCCATACGATACTTGAGTCCCCGACCGATTCGCCAGTGTGCGGTTCCCCCCGGAGAGTGAACAACATCTTCCATGGCTTTGATAATGAGTTCCCAGTTCTTGGCTTCCGCCTCGGGAGTCCGGCCAATGGTGATGTCATCCCCCCAGAATTCCCCCTGGATTTCAGGAATATCCTCTTTCACCAGGCGGGGCTGAACATACTTGCCACGGTTGGCGATAAGCGCCGTTGACTCTGCCAGCTGCAAGGGGGTTGCCAGCATATACCCCTGCCCGATGATCGCAATCACCGTTTCACCCGGATACCAGGGCTGGCCATAGGCACCTCGTTTCCACTCACTGGAGGGCAAAAGGCCCGGACGCTCTTCCCTTATATCAATGCCGGTTTTGTGGCCAAAGCCGAATTGATCAGCAAAATCATGGAGATTATCGATACCCAGCTTCCCGGCCTGAATATAGAAATAGGTATCATTGGATGCTGATATCGCGCGGGATAAATCAACCCAGCCATGACCGGAACGTTTCCAGTTACGAAAACGGTGATCACTGCCCGGTAGCTGAAACCAGCCTTTATCAAAAATTCTGTCCTCTGGTTTGACGATATCATTCGCCAGCAGTGCCAGCCCCATCACCGGCTTTACTGTGGAAGCGGGTGGGTACTCACCTAATGATGCCCGATTGTACAACGGTCGCTCGATATCTCTGTTGAGCGCATTGAACGTTTTACTATCAATCCCCGTCACAAACAGATTGGGGTCAAAGGATGGATTGCTGGCCATTGCCAGCACTCCGCCGGTTTTCGGGTCCATGGCCACCAAAGCCCCTCGGCGGCCATTGATTGCATCAATGGCCACCTTTTGCAGCTCACTGTCCAGATAAAGGTTAAGATCCTGACCGGCGTGCGGGCTAACTTTTTTCAATACGCGCAATACCCGGCCACGGGCATTGGTCTCTACCTCCTGGTGACCGGGTTTACCCAGAAGTACCGACTCGTAGGCGCGCTCTACACCAATCTTGCCTGTGGTATGAGTCCCGGAGTAGAGAGTCGGGTCCAGACGTTTCAAATCCCGATCATTAATTCGGCCTACATAGCCGATGCTGTGGGCAAAATGCTTTCCTTCGGGGTACTGCCGGATCAGTTCAGCATTGATGTCCACCCCCGGCAAACGGAAAAGATTCACCGAAATGCGGGCAATCTCTTCGGCGGTAAGATCAAACTTCAGAGGGACCGCTTCATAAGGTCGGCGTCGTTTAACCCGTTGATGAAAACGCTGCAGCTCACCGTCGGTCAGAGACAAAATATGACCAATATCATCCAGCAAACCCGCAAGATCTTTGGTCTGCTCCCGAACAATCGACAATATATGGCTAGGCTTGTTAACGGCAAGAAGCTTGCCATTGGTGTCGTATATCAGGCCACGGGTAGGAGGGATTGGCTGAACCAGTACACGGTTCTCATCCGATTGCGTGGACAGCTCATTGTAGCGAACAACCTGAAGATAGAAGAGGCGGGAAATCAGCCCCATAGCAAGGAGCACCATAAAGCCAATGGCAACCCAGATCCGGATATTTACCAGTCTTTTTTCTGCCCCATGGTCCTTTAAGGTATCCTGCGGCATGTTATATCTCAGTCATCAGTCGTATGGTCAAGGGGCTGCTCTTAAATGCATCAACTGATACATTAGCCTGTTAATACACAAATATTAAACGTAAAAAATGCAGTGTTTCTCAAGAAAAAACACTGCATTTCAAATAAAAACTCTCACCAGAAAGCTAGCCTTCACTTTTACTTGAGTGAAAGTACTTCGTCAATCAAGGTTACATCAGTTTTACTTGTGGTAGGGATGATTGTGAAGAATGCTCCAGGCTCTGTAAACCTGCTCAGCCACCACAACCCGAACCAGCGGGTGCGGCAATGTTAATGGCGACAATGACCAGCGGAGATCCGCCTTTGCCAGACATGATGCATGCAAACCTTCCGGCCCACCAACCAGTAAACTGACGTTGCGGCCACTGTGCAGCCATGATCCCATATTGTCCGCCAGCTTCTCTGTGCTCCAGGCCTTGCCCATAATTTCCATGGTGACCACCAGGTCGCCTGAACCCACAGCAGCGAGCATCTGGCCAGCCTCTTTCTCCTGAAGCCGATTAATGTCAGAGCCTTTACTGCGCTTACCGAGAGGAATCTCAATAAGCTCCAGTTTCACGTCCGCACCCAGCCGACGACTGTATTCCCTGTAGCCCTCTTCAACCCAACCCGGCATTTTTGAGCCAACCGATATCAGCCGAATCCGCATCAGGAGTGCTCAGCGACAACCAGGTCAGCACTGTCCCAAAGTCTTTCCAGGTCATAGAACTGGCGGGTAGCAGGCAGCATCAGGTGGACAACGACATCACCAAGATCCACCAGAACCCACTCGGACTTGTCCTGACCTTCAACCCCTAACGGTCGAACACCCTGTTTCTTACACTGCTCAATGACATTATCCGCCAGCGACTTTACATGACGGTTGGAGGTACCACAGGCAATCACCATAAAATCGGTAACAGTGGTTTGACCCGAAACATTCAAACAGGTGATTTCATTACCTTTTACTTCTTCAATAGCTTCGACAACAAGCTGTTTTAACTCATCAGAATGCATAGACTGCAAAATTAACCTCGTATTGACGATCCGGCAGAGCATGCTTTGTTACCCTGTGCCGAATCAGGCCATTTAAACAGGGCAGGCTCTCAGCATTAATCATAGAAGTCAATGCCCGATACCCTCCAGAGGCGGAAATCCACTATCAGAGCAGTATCACTGGCGAATATGGCCATCCCCAAAAACCACATACTTTTGCGAAGTCAGCCCTTCCAGGCCGACAGGCCCACGGGCATGGATTTTGTCGGTAGAGATACCAATTTCAGCACCCAGCCCATATTCAAACCCGTCGGCAAAACGGGTGGATGCATTCACCATAACAGAGCTTGAATCCACCTCCCGCATAAAGCGGCGGGCACGGGTAAAGTCCTCAGTGACGATGGCATCGGTATGATGAGAACCGTAGCGATTGATATGAACGATTGCTTCATCCATATCCAGAACCACTTTAATGGCCAGAACAGGGCCAAGGTACTCTTCTGACCAGTCTTCTTCAGTTGCTGCTACCGCACCGGGCAGAATCTCACAGGTAATAGGACATCCCCGCAACTCAACACCCTTCTGGGAATAAAGTCCTGAAAGCTCCCGCAGCAAAGGCTGAGCCACATCCTGATGCACCAGCAGCGTTTCCATGGCATTGCACACACCATAGCGATGGGTTTTCGCATTCATGGCAATCCGGACGGCCTTGCTGTGATCGGCCCGATCATCCAGATAAACATGGCAGACACCGTCCAGGTGTTTAATCACCGGTACCCGGGCGTCAGCACTGATGCGCTCAATCAGTCCCTTGCCACCACGAGGTACGATCACATCGACGTACTCAGGCATGGTGATCAGCACACCGACAGCGGCACGGTCAATAGTTTCAACCACCTGAACCGCATCTTCAGGCAGCCCTGCCTGGGCCAGCCCCTGCTGAATACACCGGGCAATAGCCTGATTGGAGTGAATGGACTCACTGCCGCCACGGAGAATAACCGCATTGCCAGATTTCAGACACAGGCTCGCTGCTTCCACGGTAACGTTTGGACGGGACTCATAGATAATGCCAATGACGCCCAGAGGCACCCGCATTTTGCCTATCTGAATACCGCTGGGCACATACTTCATATCATCAATAGTGCCGATGGGGTCTGGCAGGGCGGCCACCTGACGGAGACCTTCAATCATGGTATCAATTCGGGCATCGGTCAGTTCAAGGCGATCCAGCATGGCGGCATCAAGCCCACGTTCCCGGCCAGCGTCCAGATCCCGGGTATTGACAAACTTCAGCTGTGAACGATCCGCTTCCAGTGCGTCTGCTATCGCCAGAAGTGCCCTGTTTTTCATCGCAGTATCAGCAACAGCCATCTCCTTACTGGCCTGCCGGGCTCTCTGGCCCAGTCCATGCATGTACTCCGTCACTTGATCAGCCAATGTCTTTTCTCCCGGCAACTTGCATCACCACTATCGTTTATTCTCTGCAATAAAAGGCTGCAAAACAGCCATATTATCAGTCCGCAATCGGCATGGTAAATTCAAATATCGTCCCGCCTTCCGGGTGACGCTGGAATGTCAACCGACCACCATGGGACTGTATAATGGAGTGACATACCGTCAGTCCAATACCCATACCATCCGCCTTGGTAGTGTAAAACGGCGTAAACAGTTTTTCTTCGGCATCATCTGCCAGACCATGGCCACGGTCAATGACCGACACTTTGACAAAGTTATCATCCAGCTTTTCGGTGCGAACATAGACACCGATACTGCGGGTCTCCATATCTCTCATCGCTTCCATGCCATTACGAATCAGGTTCAATGCCACCTGCTGGATCTGCACAGGGTCAACCTTCACATTCGGAAGCCCCTCTTCCTGCTCCAGATGGATTTCCATATGGTTGTTACGGGCGTCAACTTCGGCAAGCTTGTAGGTATCCTGAATCAACCGGTTGGGATCGACGCTGCCCAGAACATGGTCCGGTTTCTTCACAAAAGAACGAATACGGGCAATGATTTCCCCGGCCCGTCGGGCCTGGGTATTGACTTTTTCCATGGCCTCGGAAAGACCAAGGTCATCCGCCAATTCCAGCCGGGCCAGCATCCTTCTGGCCACCTGGGCGTAATTGGAAATCGCGGTCAATGGCTGATTTACCTCGTGGGCAAAGCCAGCGGCCATCTCACCCATGGTGCTCAACCGGGAGACATGGGTCAGCTGCTCTTTCTGGCTTTCCAATTCATCCAGGGCCTTCTGCAGGGCTTCCTGCTGCCTTTTTTTCTCGGAAATATCCCTGAACACAACCACTGCGCCACTGGGGGCACTGTTTTCCATAATCGGCGTACAGGAAAAATCCACCGGAAATGGCGAACCGTCACTGTGCAGGAACGTGGCATTTTCAACAGTTTTACTGACACCTTTGTTCAGGGATACCTCAATCGGTACCAGTGGCCCTGATGGGGCATCTTCACTCCCTTGCATCAACTGAATCAGGTTCTGCCCCGTCAGTTGTTCTATGGACCAGCCGGTCATGGCAGAGGCTGCCGGGTTGGCAAAGGTAATCAGTCCCAGTCGATCAAGGCCGAATATCCCTTCATTCATACTTTCCAGAATGCGGGCCTTATCAGCCTCCAGCTGTCGATTTCTCGCGGAAAGTGCCTGTTCAAGCTTATGGATTTTCAACTGGGTCTGTACCCGGGCAATGACCTCTTCCGCTTGAAATGGCTTGGAGATAAAGTCCACTGCGCCGGTTTCCAGGCCCCTGACCTTGTCTTTGGTGTCATCCAGGGCGGACAGGAAAATCACGGTTATATTGCGGGTTTCCGGGCTTTCCTTCAGCCGTTGGCAGACCTCATAGCCATCCATGCCGGGCATCATAATATCCAGCAACACTAAAGCGGGTTTTGCCTTGACAGCGATCCTGAGAGCACTCTCTCCATTCTTGGCAATAAGAAGCTTATAGCCACGGCCACTGAGGGTTTGCAGTAATACCTGCAAATTTGTCGGATTGTCATCCACAAGAAGAATACGCTCTTCTTCATGCTGCTCTACAGGAGCTTCAGCCAGATACATCGTCAGCAGATCCTGATTTCAGAAGGTTCATCAATGTAAAAATAGACGGAAATAAGTGGCTTATCTTACTATAACTTCGGCTTTTATCAGAGACCTTACTGCCATCAATCACTCTGACCAATGTCTTCAACATTGAGAATTCTTTTCCTGAGTTCTCTTATTCATGTTTCAATAGAGCTATTTCCCGTATTGATTCAATGGCGTTGAATCGCCCGTGATCATTAACTCATAACGGCCGAGTGCTTATGAAAATACTATTGATTGGTGGTACCGGGCTGATCGGCCAGGAAGTACAGCGGTTGTTCCTTGACAAGCAGATCCATTGTATCGCTCCGAAAAGGGATGAATTAAATCTGGACAATCCTGAGTCCATTGATGTCTGCCTGAAAAATTACCAGCCAGATATCGTGGTCAACTGTGCAGGTTATAACGATCCGGTGAAGGCCGAAAACGAGCCCTCCAAATGCTTCCGGATCAACCGGGATGCCATGGCGACACTGGCGGATGGTTGCCACCGACAGCAGGCCATTCTGGTCTATATTTCCACCTACCGGATTTTTGATGGCAGCAAAAAGGAAGCTTATACCGAAAAAGATATACCTAACCCTGCCGGTGTTCTGGCCACCAGCCGATGGCAGGCAGAACAGCAAATCAGTGAGCGCTGTCCAAGGCATATCATTCTTCGTCTATCCTGGGTCATCAGCCACCGGCGCACCAACCTTTTGAAGTACCTTCTGGACCAGATCAGCAAAGAGCAAGAGGTTGCCGTGGTATCCGATCAACAGGGGTGCCCGACCCCCAGCGACGATGCGGCAAGAGTTATTGTCGCGATCATCCAGCAACTGGGCTGTGGGGCTGAACCCTGGGGTACTTATCATTACGCCGGTGCAGAGTCTATCTCGGAAAACCGTTTTGCCGAGGTGGTGATTTCTGAGGCATCGCAATTTCAGGACCTGAAAATCCGAAAACTGCGTATGGATAAATTGAACGATCGTAATGGTATTCAGGCACCAGCCAATGCAACCCTCTCCTGCCGGAAAATTTTAAGTACCTTTGGCGTTCATAATAAACCCTGGAGAGGAGCCCTCGCCCGGATGATCAGAAGCTATTATGAAAGCGGTAACACTGAAATAACGTCATGAGGATAGCCATTAATGCCCGGTTCTCTTTTCTCTGCAAAACTCTTTAAGACTGAACAGCTCAGTGCCAATACACTGCAGCTGAGCTTTGAGTTGGCACAGGACGAAGGAGCGAGTTTTAATTTTATTGCCGGACAGTTTGTGCAGCTGCAGTTTGAGATGGATGGAAAACTTCATAAACGAAGTTACAGCATTGCCAACGCACCGGAGGACTTTAAGGCAACCGGCCTGCTGCAAATAGCGCTCAGCCTGGTCAGTGGTGGGGTTGCTTCCGGGCTTTTCCAGAAAGCCCCTGCCGGAACCGAACTGAATATTTCTGGCCCGTTCGGGGCCCTCACGCTGCCGGACACCTTTCCCGGACAGCTTCTTCTGGTGGGAACTGGCACAGGGATTGCCCCCTATCGAAGCATGATTCCGCAGTTGAAAACGCTTAGTGATAAGGGAACAGCTGTCACCGTTGTAAAGGGTTTCAGGTATCGAGAGGAAAGCATTTATTCTGAAGATTTTGCCCAACTGCCGAACTTAAAGTACCGCACCTGTTTAAGCCGTGAGTCCGCCGTAAATACGGTAAACCATGAGTACACGGGCCACGTGCAAGACCAGTTTGACGCCCTCAACCTGAACCCTGAAAACGATGTGGTTTATCTCTGCGGAAACCCCGGCATGATTGATGATTGCGTGGCCCTGCTCAGAGACAGAGGGTTATCCCCCCGGCAAATCAAACGGGAAAAATACGTTTACTCCGGGCATTGATTCCGCTTTTCAGCGCAAGAGCAACCAGTCCCCAGAATAAACCAAGGCACAACCCCGTCATAACGTCGCCAAACCAGTTAACCGGCAAAACCAACCGGGCAAAAGCGTCAATCATCACCAGCCCCAAAGCAACACTGCCCGATAGCCATTGGACTTTAAATGAACGGTTTACTGCTACCAAGGCAACAAAAGAAAACAGTACATAGACGATGACGGTTGCATGCACAGAGGGGAAAGCATAAAGATCAAGCCATATCACAGACCTGTCACTGTCTGCCAGCCAGTTGATAAGCCAGGCAGAGCAAACCATTAATACACCACCAAAAAGCAGACTGAACAGAGTGGCAAGCCGATTAGAACGGTAAAGCCAGAATAAGCCACCCGCGGAAACAATACCCAAAACAGGAATGCTGCCAATCTGGGACACCCAGTACATCACCTTTTGCAACCAGGGCAATTGAACCGCTTTCAGCCATTGGTCAACACCTTGATTGACGCTCTCCAGCAACCCTGCCCGGTGAGCAGTAATCAGTAAGGTAAGCAGCCCTGATACCAGCACCAGATACCCGATAAACCGGGGCTTGAAGTGACGATGAGCACTGATCAGCAATGGCGGAAGCAGGATGGCAACACCGGTAATGGCTGACAACACAACCAACAATTGATCGGGCACTTTATCATGCCACTGAAGTGCGGCTCCCGTCAGATAACCCGGAAGCAGGTAAACCGGAGACCAGGCCAGGGCTGAGAGAATATTAACGGTAAAAAAGTACCTGGGAACCATACCCATCATCCCTGCCACTGCCGGTATGATGGGGCGGACAGGACCAACAAAACGCCCGATCACAATGCTTAAAAAACCATACTCCCTGAAGAAATCTTCACCACGTTCCAACCATTGAGGATGACGATGAAATGGCCACCAGCCCCTGACTCGCTCGTGGTAATGATAGCCAAGCAGGTAACTGACCCCGTCCCCGACAACAGCTCCCAGAAAAGCCCACAGGAGGATTGGATAGATAGAAATGGAAGCCGCCCCGGCAATAGCCGCTAATGCAAACAGCAGGGCCACACCTGGCAGAACAATACCGACCACAACCAGTGATTCCAGACAGGCCACCATTGCTACAGCAGGACCAATCAGGCCAGTGTTCTGCTGTAGCCATATATGAATGGCATCAAAATAAGCGTTATCCATGAGTTACCGTGGCCTTGGTGGGAAATACCTTGCTATTGATCTGGACTAATGTGTTATCAGAATTAGACTACAGTTTCATTCTAATAGACTACCCATGATGACATCGGAACGTTACCAGAAATAATGCCAGATGCTTGCTCGTAAACAGCCCGAGCTTACCGGTGTAACCAGCAAGACTTATAAAACCCACAATTTATCAGCTATAACGGGCAATGGGCTAATAATCCTTCCTGCTGGTACAGCCTGATTTGCAAAGCAGGCCTGAGCGTTTAAACTGCGCCAGTTTTACCGGGTAAATGCGGGCCTGTTGTTACCCGATAACCTAAAGCATCAACACAATATCTGCCGCCAATCTCAACAACGGTATGCAGCCAGGGAGTTACAGGATGAGTGATGTACTGGAAGAACTGATTAACCAACTGAAACTGGAACCGATTGAAAACAATATATTCCGGGGCCAGAGTCAGGACCTTGGTTGGGGGCGGGTATTTGGTGGCCAGGTATTAGGCCAGGCGCTGTCTGCGGTAAGGCAGACGGTGGATCCAGAACGTCATGTTCACTCCTTCCACAGCTATTTTCTTCGCGAGGGCGACAGCAGCAAACCGATTGTTTACACGGTGGACTGCATTCGCGATGGCAGAAGCTTCAATACCCGCCGGGTAGTCGCCGTGCAAAATGGACGCCCTATTTTCAATTTGTCCGCATCCTTTCATGTAAACGAAAGTGGGTTTGAACATCAGGACCCGATGCCAAACGTCATACCCCCGGATGAAGCCCTGAGCGAAAAAGCCCTGATTCAAAGGCACAGCGACCTGATCCCCAAGCCGCTGCAAAAACGACTGCTCAGCGATACCCCCATTGAGATTCGCTTTGCTGACCCGGTTGATCCAATGGCAGATGACACCAGGGCACCACATCATAAAATCTGGATAAGAGCCAACGGAAAACTGCCCGATAACCCCGGACTGCATAAATACCTTCTGGCCTATGCCTCAGACTTTCAGTTCTTACCCACCAGCATGTATCCCCATGGGGCTGCTGCTTTCCAGAAACCCGTTCAAATAGCCAGTCTGGACCATGCCATGTGGTTCCACCGCCCATTCAGGATGGATGAGTGGTTACTGCACTCTATTGAAAGCACCCATGCCAGCGGTGCCAGAGCGTTGGTAAGAGGCCAGATATTCAATCAGGCTGGAGTAATGGTAGCGTCTACCATCCAGGAGGGGCTGGTCAGGCCGATCAGGGTTCAGACCAAGGTCTAAAGGAAGAATGAGCTGACCGCTCATAAACTTTTAATTGTTCGCTATTGAAATCTGGACCACCAATCAGCCCCTGCCTTTGCTGATCGGTGGTTTTTTTTGTCCGGATGTAGGACATGGAACCAGGCTCTGGATACCTGAGTAGCCAAAAGTGGTCATTAGTACGATAGTAAATCCCCCTTGTTGAAGGTTAAAATCCCAGCCCGGATATGTCATCAACTGCCCCGAATCCAGCTGGGGGAAACCGTATTAAGGGAATACTGTGAGCTTGTCATTTCTGTTGAAGCCCGTTGTCGGTAGATTAAGGCAATACCTGCCCTGCATTTTTACACTGCTCTCGATAATCCCGGCCTTGAGTCAGGGATCCGGTTCTGCAGTCATATTGCAATATCACCATGTCAGTCATGAAACCCCGAAAATCACCAGTGTCACCCCCGAAACATTCAGGAAACATATCAACTATCTTGCGGAGAATAAGTTCAATGTGATGCCACTGGTTGATCTGGTTGAAGCATTTCGCAATAAAAAGGCATTACCGGAAAAAACAGTCGCCATCACTTTTGACGATGCCTATCTGAGTATTTACACCGAGGCATTTCCAATACTCAGGGAACAGGGGTTGCCATTTACCATTTTTGTCACGCCCGCACCGGTGGATAAAAACTATCAGAAGTTTCTCAGCTGGGCGCAACTGCGAGAAATGACGGAAACAGGTGCTACCCTGGCAAACCACACCATGAACCATGCCCACAGTGTAGAAAGACTGCCTGGAGAAACCAGGGCACAGTGGCTTTCCCGGTTCCGTCAGGATCTGGATATGACAGAAGCCAGAATCCGGGAACAAACCGGTCAAAGTGTTAAGATGTTTGCCTGGACTTTTGGTGAAACCACCCCGGAACTCAGAGTTACACTGGATGAGATGGGTTATACAGGATTTGGTCAGCAGTCCGGAGCCGCTGGTGAATATTCTGACTTCACTCGCCTGCCCCGTTTCCCCATGGCGGGTATTTATGGGTTGAATGACTTTGCCATTAAAGTCAACAGCAGGGCTCTGCCAGTGACCAGCCAGAGTCCCGACTCATCACTGATCACACAGGATAACCTTAAGCCCGAACTGGAGCTGACCCTGGCTGAAGGGGATTACCAGAAAAAACAGCTTAAGTGTTATGCCTCCGGCCAGGGTGAGCTGAAGGTAACCTGGCTTAACAAAGAGATGACTCTGTTCAGGACTCAAGCCAATAAACCATTACCAGTAGGCCGAACTCGCTACAACTGTACTGCACCATCCAACAGTGGTCGGCACTACTTCTGGTACTCCCATGCTTGGCTCAGATTGACAGATGAAGGTAAAGCGCTGGATTGACCAAGCTGAAGACTGGAGATGTTGACGTTTCGTTGCGTGCCTGCAACGAAACGTCGATAGGCTCTAACATGTAGTGGCACACGTAAAGTGGCTTATTAACCGCTCTATCAATTTAAGTGAAGTCGATGGTTTGATGAAAATAGTCTTAAAAATCAAAAAAATAGTACCAGTCGCCGTTTTTCTTCTGGCTGGGTGCACTGACCAGCAGTCTGCTACTCAAATTCAGCAGCCCCCCCAACACCTTGAAGCAGCACAGGCAAAAGCGATGCAGCTCTGCGCGGGGTGCCATGGCCCAACCGGTATTGGTACAACGCCACTAAACCCTAATCTGGCCTGTCAGAAAAAAGAATACATGGTTAAACAACTGCAATACTACCGAAACGGTGCCAGAACCACTCACCAGCCAATGAGTAATATTGCCAGGCTGATATCTGAAGAAGAAATCGAGAGTATCAGCGAGTGGTACTCAATAACCGGATGCTTATAAGTTTCTTCCAAATTGGGATGTCCCGGTGAATTAACAAAACCCGGATGCCCCCTTTAAGATCTGTTTTTCTACCCATCAGTCAGGATCTATTAAATTTTCAAGTAAAGGTGGGAACCTTAATTGCTTTTGTTGGTCTTAATTATCAAACCAACATTATAAGTGTGCTTGAAATGACCGTATCATACCCCTCTGCTGGCATTAACCCCAACGCATCAACCCCTTCTACTGATGCTTCACTGAGCCACAGTGATGAAGGTGGCAACAGCTTTGGCAGAAAAATCGTCAGCATTTTTACCAAAACCCGCATGTCCGCCAGCTCCAGTGAAGAGCATTCCGCATGGAGTAATATCTCAAGCTTTTTCAAAGGCCTCCACAGTCGGGCGGTAAAGCTTGTCAATTATGTGTCCAGACACTTGGGTGAAATGTTACCGCCCTTTTTTACCAAAACCGGAATTGGCAGTGTGGCAGGGTTCGTTATAGGCGTCTTAACCCCTGTCGGACCGCTGTGGGGGACTGTTGGCGGATTGCTGATTGCTACAGGCTGGCAACTGGGCGTTGAGTATAATAATGATCGGGATAAACCCGATTTAACCAATCTTAAGTCGTCTCAACCTTAATCGGGGGAATCTCTTTTCCTGTTTTTATTTGTCAGGCTTGAAACCCCTCCCACAGCAACTAGTTTTATATAGGTAAACGTATTTTATCTATACAGGCATGGAGCCCATCATGGAAGATCAAAACATCGAGAAACTGGCGCTGATCATATCCGCCAACTGCATTCGTCAATCCACCATTGAAGAGTGTCAGAAAAAAGGACAGATAAACGATCAACAACTGAATCAGATCAATAAAGAAATGTCTGATCGAATCTTTACCTTCCTGACTTACCTGCTGAAAAAACCGGCTGATGAATACACCGTCATGATGGAAGCAATGGCCAAACACTACCCGGAGAACTGGGAACAGCCTGAGCTGAGCCAGCTTATTCTCCAGCAACAGGCCCAGACCGCTACTTCTGCGTCAACTCAGCATTAATAACCGGTTAAGAGAACCAGCTATGCTTGTCCCTGCGCCATCTTCAGGGACAAAAACAATGCCCAGCTGGAAGAGTCGATTCCATTACCGATTCAATTACCAGCGGTTTCTGGTAGGGACACTCATGTATCTTTCCATGCTTTCCCAGGCGGATACCGTCGATCCTGGTCAACACTATAAAACGCTCACATTAACACTGGATGAATTGTTAACAGAGCTGCGCATTTCCCATGCCCCTACCCTGGAGTCCATGATCGATACCACCCAGGTCTGGCGCAGAAAACCGGGACAGGAACGGTGGGAATTACCAGGGCTGGATATATCAACAGACAAAAGGCACAGAGTCCTTGATCTGCTTGAAAAGCTTGGACTCATATCCCCCATCGGGCCATTAACCAGGCAATATGATTATGCACTGCTATTGGGAGCCACTGCCCCCGGCATGAAACGCAGGCTGGACTTGTTAACTGAGTGGTGGCGTCAGGGTGTCCGATTCAAGCGTTTGATTTTTCTGGTGGGCCAACGCCCTCTCACCCCGGGGGCTGACTACCTGGACATTCTCACCAAAAAGCCTGACCAGAAGACCCCGGACCCACTCCCTTTTACCGAAACAGAGGCGGCAATCATGCTGCATCAACTGGTGCCCATGCCAGAAGCAATGAGAACCCTCCCGGTTGAGTTTATTGATACGCCACGAAACTGGAGGAACGGCTTCTGGCACAGGCCCAATACCCGTGACACACTCAAGCACTGGGTGAAATCAGGCCCACTACCGGGAACTGCCCTGGTTATCTCAGAACAGCCCCATGGGATTTACCAGAAAGAAGTCGTAAGACAGGAGTTGCCGGGTTTTGACATTGATCTGGCGGCAGGTCCGGCAGACCCGGCAACCAATCTGCCCATCTATCTGGATGCCCTGGCGTTATGGCTTTACAACCTGAAGCCTTTTATTCCGGGAGCAGAACAACCAGCCCCTTCAAAGACAATGATCCCCCCAGGAAGGCATTAACTTCTGGGAAATTCCCAGCTGATCCAATATCCGGGCAACAATAAAATCGACCATGTCATCCACGGTTTCCGGCCGATTGTAAAAGCCCGGAGACGCAGGAAGAATAACACTCCCCATCCGGCTCAATTTCAACATATTTTCCAGATGTATTTCAGAATAGGGGGCCTCCCGGGGCACAATGATCAGCTTGCGTCGCTCCTTTAATACCACCGTTGCTGCCCGCTGTGTCAGATTATTACTTAAACCACAGGCAATGGCCGACAAGGTTCCGGTACTGCAGGGACAAATCACCATTGAGCTGGGAGCACCACTGCCTGAAGCGACAGGCGACATCCAGTCATCCTCACCAAACACACGAATCTGTCTCGGGGCAGCACGGTAACGGTTGGTAAAAAATTGCTCAATAGCGTCCGGCGTATCACCGATCTCAAGGTCCATTTCTGTGGCCAGAACCACTTTGGCGGCCCTGGAAACCAGAACAAACACCTGCCGCTCTGCCGCAACGAGGCTCTCCAGTAGCCGAAGCCCGTACTGGGCTCCGGAAGCCCCCGTAATGGCTAATGTTACTCTTTCAGGATTTGACCGACTCATCACTTAACCTTAATTTTTCTTGAGTTTTGCTTTCAACCCACTGGCTATACGGCCATGAATCCCTTCAAACCCGCCATTACTCATCACCAGCAAATGGTCACCAGCCGAGGCAGTATCAACCAGATAGCGCACAATGGCTTCTGTGGAATCCATAACCGATGACTTTATCGCGCTATCCTGTACTAACTCGGCCAATGGCCAGTCAAGCCCCTGTGGTTTAAACCAGATAACTTCGGAAGCCTCTGCGGTAGAGGCGATTAATGTCTCCTGATGCACGCCCATTTTCATGGTGTTTGATCGGGGTTCAATGATCACACGAATATTCGCATTTTCCCCCAGTTTGGCCCTCTGCCCGGCCAGAGTGGTAGCAATCGCCGTTGGGTGATGGGCAAAATCATCATAAATCCTTACTCCCCCAACCTCCTCAACCATTTCCATCCGCCGCTTTACCCCCTGAAAGACAGAAAGCGCCTCACAGGCTGTATCTGGCAAGACACCGACATGGTGAGCCGCAGCAATGGCTGCCAGGGCATTGGCAACATTATGATCACCTTCCTGCTGCCAGTTCACGGTTCCGACCTCACTGCCTTTATAGAGAACCTTAAAGTGGCTGCCATCGCTACTGACCGGTGCAACTTGCCAGGGACTGTGACTGCCACCCAACTCTTCCTGCTCAGACCAGCAGCCCATAGCCATAACGGCTTCTATCTCCGGAGTACCGGCAGGATAAATAATTCGACCCGTACCCGGAATGGTCCTGACCAAATGGTGGAACTGCCGCTGGATAGCCGCAAGATCATCAAAAATATCCGCATGGTCAAACTCAAGATTATTGATAATCAGGGTTCGTGGCTGGTAGTGAATAAATTTTGAGCGCTTATCAAAGAAAGCGGTGTCGTACTCATCCGCTTCAATCACAAAAAAGGGGGTACTGCCAAGTCTTGCGGAAATCCCGAAATCTTTTGGTATGCCCCCGATCAGAAAGCCCGGAGACATACCGGCATATTCCAGAATCCAGGCCAGCATACTGCTGGTGCTGGTTTTACCATGGGTACCGGCAGCGGCCAATACCCAGCGGTCAGGGGCTATGTACCTGGCAAAAAATTCGGGTCCTGAAACGTAGGGAAGCCCCTTCTCTAACACGTACTCTACAGCGGGAATCCCCCGTTTCATGGCATTGCCAACCACCACAAGATCCGGTGACGGGTTGAGCGCGTCAGCACCATACCCTTGAAATAATGAAATACCCTGTTCTTCCAGTTGTGTACTCATCGGGGGATAAACGTTCTCATCAGAGCCTGACACGTCAAACCCAAGCTCTCTGGCCAGCATGGCCAGACTTCCCATAAAAGTTCCACAAATACCCAGAATGTGTATGTGCATTCCCGATCTCTCCAAAAAATAAGTGCTCTAGGAGCCTGTCCGAGAATTCTGACATTGTTTTTGCCCTATGCGCAAAAGGACGTTGACATCGAAAGACCATCAGCCCATAAAATTGATACATAACAGCGCTACCAATAAACTCTCGATCGGGTATCATCTGCAATCAGCCAAAAACACAAAACAACACACAGCAACACTCGGAATTTACCCGATGACATTGAAGCACGCTTTTTACGCACAGTCTGGCGGTGTTACCGCTGTTATCAATGCCAGCGCCTGCGCGGTTATTGAAACAGCTCGTCGTTACCCGGATAAAATCGGTAAAGTCTACGCAGGGCATAATGGCATACTGGGCGCTTTGCGTGAGGAGCTTATCGACACCTCCTACGAGTCCGATGAAACCATCGGCGCATTACTTAGAACGCCCGGCGGTGCCTTTGGTTCCTGTCGTTACAAGCTGAAGTCATTTGAAGAGAGTGAAGCGGAATATCGTCGGTTAATTCAAGTCTTTCAGGCCCATAACATTGGCTATTTTTTCTACAACGGTGGCAATGACTCCATGGATACTGCCTGGAAAGTGTCCCAGCTCAGTGAAAAAATGGGGTACCCGATTACCTGTATCGGAGTCCCCAAAACCATCGATAACGACCTGGCGGTTACCGATAACTGTCCGGGCTTTGGTTCGGCAGCCAAATACCTTGCCGTATCCACCAAAGAGGCCAGCCATGATATTGCTTCCATGTGCGATACCTCAACCAAGGTGTTTGTCATGGAAGTCATGGGACGACATGCCGGCTGGCTGGCAGCCGCTACCGGCCTTGCTGCCCGCCAGGAGGGTGATCCACCGCATATTATCCTGTTCCCCGAGTTGCCGCTGGACAAAGAAAAGTTTCTAAAAAAAGTCCATGAAACCGTCAATAACGAAGGTTATTGCGTGATCGTTGCCTCAGAGGGAGCCAAATACGAAGATGGCAGCTTTATCTCTGCGTCCACAACCGTAATTGACTCCTTTGGCCACCAGCAACTTGGCGGTGTAGCTCCGGCCCTGTGTAATATGATCAAGCAGGAGCTGGGTTACAAATACCACTATGCTGTCGCCGATTACCTTCAGCGCTCTGCCCGCCATATCGCTTCACGTGTTGACGTAGAGCAGGCCTACGCTGTGGGTAAAGCAGCGGTTGAACTGGCCGTAACCGGTCACAATGCCGTAATGCCTGCCATCGTTCGAGAGTCTGACATGCCCTATCGCTGGGCGATCAAAGAGGTAGCACTGGAAAAAGTCGCCAACTTTGAACGTACCATGCCACTGGACTTTATCAATGAAGATGGCTTCAACATTACCCAAACCTGCCGGGGCTACCTTGAACCATTGATTGAAGGCGAGGAGTACCCAGCTTACCTGAACGGCTTACCTCGTTTTGCCAGGTTGAAAAAAGTGTTTGTCGAGAAACAGCTGGATACAGCATTCGACGTGTAATGTTAACTTAAGCGTTCATTGATTAACCCGGGTATTTCATAAACTGCCCCGAATCTCGCGTAGGAATTTGTCGCTCTAAGGGATTTTGTGAGGGAGCGCCGTACCGGGGAGTACGGTCGACTGAACAAAACTCCCTTAGAGCGGCAAAGGACAAGCGAGAGCGGGAGCACGTTTATGAAATATCCGGGTTAAGGTCGGAATAAAACCGAAAGTCATTCCGACCTTCATTCTTCGCTACATACATGGCTTCATCTGCAGCCTTGATCAAACCGTCAGCATCGCTGCCATTCTCAGGGTAAAGCGCAATACCGATACTGGTACCTACTTTTCTTGCAACATCGCCCAGTTCATGGGGTTCCTTCAGTGCCGCAAGAATTTTATTGGCAACCGTTCTGGCATCTTCCGGGTTCCTGACATCGTCCAGAACCACGGCGAACTCATCACCACCGAGCCTGGCAATCAGGTCGACTTTACGGATACAACCCTCCAGACGACTGGCAACACTGGTCAGCAACTGATCCCCTGCATCATGGCCAAGCTGATCATTGATCTGTTTAAAATGATCCAGATCCAGGAACATAACCACTGTCTTATTCTGGTAGCGGTCACTCCGGTCCATTGAGGACTGCAGAAACTCCCGGAATAACGTCCGGTTAGCCAGCCCCGTCAGGCTATCGTACTTGGCCATTTTCACTAGCTGGTCTTCCAGCTGTTTGCGCTCAGTTATATCCTGAAAGACAAACACGGCTCCCTGAACCACGTTCCTGCTATTAACGATGGCCGCAATATTGAACTCCGCCGGAAACCGTCCCCGGCTCACGTTGATTAATTCAGTGGACTGTTTAAGTGTCCCGCCCTGTTCCAGGCACTCACGGTAAATAGCTGACTTCTGCCATTGCTCCTGAGCTGTTTCACCCGTGGTGTCGTCCAAAAGAAACTGGCTGATATGCTGATCCAGAAAAGCGCCTTCAGCGCCGCCCAATAACTCACAGGCTGTTGGATTGATAAAGGTTATCCTGCCCTCTTTATCGACCCCGACAATACCTTCTCCTGCACAGTCCAGCAGCAGCTTGTTCTTCTGACTGATCCATTGCAACTCCCTGGTTACCTGTTCAAGCTCCAGCCGCTGTTCCGCAAGTTGTAAAAATACTTTCACTTTACCCAGAAGAATTTCCGGCACAATCGGTTTAGGCAAATAGTCAACAGCTCCCGACTGATAACCCTTGGCGACGTAGCTTTGATCTTTATTAATCGCCGTCACAAAAATGATGGGGATATTGGCCGTTTGCTTGTTACTGTGCAGCAATGTCGCCGTCTCAAAGCCATCCATGCCGGGCATCTGCACATCCAGAAGAATAACCGCAAAGTGATGGGCCAGAACTTCAGACAGCGCCTTCTCGCCAGAATCCACCTTGTGGATCTCAGCCCCCAGCGGCTTAAGTAACTTATCCATCGCCAGCAGGTTTTCCGGACGGTCATCCACAACCAGAATTTTGACTTTGCTCTTTGTCTCCATACCAGACAATCCCTGTCTTATTCCCAAAAGGTTCCATTGATTCTGTCAGCCGACTGAATTCACGAGCCCAGCTTCCTGTAAATTCGCAGCTTATTACTGACATCTTCAAGATGCTCACTGATCTGGCTGAACTTCAGGTTCTCTCTGCGCCCGATACAGAGAAATCCCCTCGGGCATAAACTGTCGTGAATCAGAGTTAACGCCCTGTCCTGCAACTGCTCATTGAAATAAATCAGTACATTGCGGCACATCACCAAATGCATTTCGCCAAAAACCCCATCCGTCACCAGATTGTGATTGGCAAAGGTCAGCCGTTCCGATAAACGACTGTTGACCTTGATTGAATCATAGAGGCTGACCAAATAATCACTGAGCTTATGCTTCCCACCGGCAAGGCGGTAATTGTTTTCATAAAGTTCAATATCTTCTGCCGGATAAATCCCCTTTTTGGCCAGATTCAGAGCATCATCATTGAAGTCCGTGGCGTAAATCTGACAACGATCCAGTATCCCTTCCTCTGCCAACAGGATCGCCATAGAGTAGACTTCCTGACCGGATGCACACCCTGCATGCCATATCTTGATAAACGGGTAAGTCTTGAGCACAGGAATGACCTCTTCCCTCAAGACTTTAAACACATCCGGGTCCCGAAACATTTCCGTCACCACAACGGAAATACTTTTCACAAAGCGATAAAATGCCCGTTGATCGTGCAGGAACAGGGGAATCAACTCACTGATATGGTTGATGCCGCTCTGCTCCATGTATTTTCTTACCCGACGGATCATGGATGCTTTGGCATAGTCATGAAAGTCATAGCCATAGTGCTTCTTGACAGCGTCCAGCAGTAAGTCGAGTTCCAGATCCGCTACCGGGCAAGTCTCCATCATCGCAGCAGCCACACCTTCAGCATTGCTGTCAGCTTGTCCATATCCAGCGGTTTGGTCATGTAATCATTGGCGCCTGCCTCAAGGCATTTGGCCTTGTCACCCGCCATGGCCTTGGCGGTCAGGGCGATCACCGGAAGCTCTTTGAATTCATTCATTTGCCGAATAGTGGCGGTGGCTTCATAGCCATCCATAATGGGCATCATAATATCCATTAACACCAGCTCAATGCCGTCTTCTTCCTCAAGCTTGCTGATCGCATTTTTGCCGTTGTCTGCCAGTACAACTTCCAGCCCCATGCCCTGAAGGGCTTTGGAAAGGGCAAAGGTATTTCTCAAGTCATCATCAACCAGCAGGATCTTGTGTCCATCAAGACGCTTCTCTGACCCGGCCACCGGCTCTTCGGGCGTATCATTCACCTGATCCTTATTAACGGTATGCAAGAACAGGCTGACTTCATCCGTGATTCTTTCCAGGGCTCTATCACCTTTCATCACCATGGCATTGGTGAATTCCTGCAGCCGGGAGTGCTCAGTCTTATCGACAGGTTGCGCGGTGTGAATCACCACTGACGGCATATCTGATCCCAATTTGCCTGTCATTTTTTCCAGGAACTCCAACCCTCGCACTTCTCCGAGCTCCAGATCCATAATCAGGCAATGCCACTGTTGATCAACAAGCCTCTTCTCAGCTTCTTCTGCGGTGCTGGCATACCCTACATGGAGCTCTTTTTGCTCCAGCATGCTGCCTACCAGGGATCTTTGCTCTTCATCCAGATCGAGAATCAGTACATCGTGAATTTCCTGACTAATGGCCTGCCCAAGGGTCAAAAATGCTTGATCAATATCGGTAACCGTCACCGGCTTTCTCAAATAACCAATAGCGCCAAGACTGGAAACCAACTCCGGATCCCGACCCGAAACAATATGCACCGGAATATGCCTGGTTGACTCATCGCCTTTTAACTGAGCAAGCACCTCCTGCCCATCCATATCCGGCAAGCCTAAATCCAGAATAATGGCCGATGGTTGATGTTGTCGGGCCAGGGCAATTCCCTGCTCTCCTGTTTCTGCATGCATACAGCCAAAGTGATGTTTACCCGCCAGTTGACCAAGAATGGTGACAAAGTGAGGATCATCTTCAATAACCAGCAGCTGGTAATCAAACGATGCCGCAGGCACAGATAACTCCGCCTCCTGCTGGGGCGCATTATTTATTTCTGGCTTTTGAGCAGGAGCCTCTGACGCTCCCATAGACTGGTCAAACACATCGGACACATAGTTTTCTGCCAGTACTTTCTCAGGACCAAGAGAACACACGGGATTAGTCGGCAGGAACAGAGTAAAGGTGGTTCCTTCACCTTCCTTGCTGTCCAGCTCAATAAAGCCCCCCAGCAGTTCTGCCATCTCTCTGGAGATCGCCAGACCAAGCCCGGTGCCGCCATATTTTCGGCTGGTAGACCCATCGGCCTGCTGGAATGAGCCAAAAATCGCTTCCTGCTTCTCTTTGGGAATCCCGATCCCACTATCTTTAACAGCAAAACCAGTCCAGGTATCGTCTGAAAAATGGCCAGAGCGGGTTTCATTAAACATCCTTACCTGAACAATGCCTTCCTCGGTAAATTTGAACGCATTAGAAAGGAAGTTCTTAATAATTTGCATTAGCCGCTGGCTATCAGTGAAAACAGACCGGCTGGTACCGCTCTCTATGCTGATCTGAAATTGCAGGCCACGGCTTTCTGCCAGCGGGTTAAACATGGCTTCAATACTACCTGTGATCTCGTTCAGGGGCGTATCATCAAGGTTGACCGACATTTTTCCCGCTTCAACCTTGGACAGATCAAGAATGTCGTTGATCAGCTCGAGTAACTCTTTACCACCGTTATAGATCACCTGTGCAGACTCCACCTGGTCCTCTGTCAGGTTACCTTCGTCGTTTTCTGCCAGCATCTGGGAAAGGAGCAATAAAGAATTCAGGGGCGTGCGCAGCTCATGGGACATATTGGCAAGAAATTCAGATTTATATTGACTGGCCCGGGCAAGCTCCTCGGCCTTTTCCGCTATCTTTTTACTGGACAGCTCAATATCTTTATTCTTTCTCTCAATCTCTTCTTTCTGGAGCATCAGCTGTTCGCTGAGTTCTTCCAGTTCGACATTGGATTTCTGCAGCTCCTCACTCTGGGCTTTCAGCTCTTCCTCTGACTCTTCCAGAATACCGGCCCGCTTTTCCAGCTCTTCATTAACTGAACGCAGCTCTTCTTTTTGTTCCTTTAGTGCTTCTGATTGCTGGGTGGTGGTATCAAGCAGCTGATTAACCCGGGTTCGATACTGGGCAGAGTTAATGGCAATGGCAATACTTTCAACAGAATGTTGCAGAAACAGGCGCTGCTCATCCGTCATTGGACCAAGCCGTGCAAACTCAACGCCCCCTTTCAGATCATTTTCATAGCACAGCGGGACAATGATCAGATGAGTCGGCCTGGCAGAGCCCAGTCCGGACTCAATTTCAAGATAGCCATCGGGTACATCGGCTATCTCCATCGTTTCCCTTTCCAATGCTGCCTGACCAATCAGCCCCTCACCCATGGCAAAAGACTTTGCCTGTTGATTGCGTTTACTCCAGGCATAGGTGCCCATCAACAGCAGCCGGTTGTTATCATCTTTTACAAACATGGCACCGGAATGCATATCCAGATAGCGGGCAATATAAGTCACAATGTTACGGCACAGCTCAGCCATTGCCTGCTCACCACGCACACTGTTATACAGCCCGGCCATACCTTCCTGAAGCCAGTTTTTCCGGGTATTTTCCGCACTGACGGTACGCAACCTTTCGGTCATCTGGGCAAAACTGCGACTGAGTTCGCTGATCTCATTATTACCGTTCAGGACAGTCCCTTCGGCGTAGTCACCTGCGGCGACTCGATTGACCCACCGGGTGATCCGGCGGATGGGCTTCACCAGTTGTCGGGTAACAAACAGAGCAATAACCACCACCAGGGCAAAAGTGATGGCGATAAGCACAAAAAGACGTTTTTGAAAGTCCTGAACTGAGGAAAAAGCATGCCGGTGCGTTACTTCTGAAAGGATGACCATAGGGGTTCCGGCAATATTGATTGGCAGATAAATCCCCAGAACTTCTTCACCATGAATGTAGCTGCGAATATGGTTCAAGCTCGCTTTAGCCGCCCGACCGAACACGTCCTGCTCGTCCAGATTTAAAGCGTCAAGATCTTCTGAAATGGATTCCAGATCATGCTCATGCTGGCCAATAGACTCAAAAGCATGACCATTATCTGCTGAAAATCCTCCGAAATGGTCTTCTTCCTCTCTGTAGCTCCCATCATCCTCAAGATGGCTTAACCACAGGTTAATCAGCGGATTATCATCGCCAAATTTAAGCTGTTCCTGATTTTCAAACCGGGTACCAAAGCGAATTTTACGATCCTTACCGACAAGAAACGACGAGAGACCGACGTCACTGGACTCACCTTTATCAAACATCACCTGAATATTTTTCGGGTGAATCTGCACCGCAATAAAACCCACCGCTTTCTGGAAAGAATCCGCCAGCGGTAATATTAAAAAGATGACTTTCTCATTGCCTATGGGCGGGTAGGCAGCAAGGTCGGCATACTTTGGCTGCTGACCATTCAGGCTGGCTTTAACAGCCTGGGAAAACAACGTATTTTCCAGTTCTGAAGAGAACAGGTTTTTGCCTAAATCACTGTATTCATTCACTGTGAAGAGAATATTGCCTGCCGCATCGCCCAGAATCACATCGGAGTAGTCATAGAATCGCAGGAAATCCACATACTCCATGGAGTACTTTTCATAGATATCCCCGTATTCCCTGGAATTAATAAACTCAGAAACCGGCTGGCTTTTAAAGCCGGGAGCCAGCACCAGTTCGGTAATAAATGCTTCGGAAGATGATGCCATAATGAATAAATTGGTTAACACCGTATCAAAGTATTCATTAATGCGTTGAGTTAACTGAAAATTTACTGATGAAAGCTGATCATAACGATCTTTGATAATGGCTTCTTTTCCGGTCTTGTACTCATTCAGCCCAACAATCACAACAGGCCCAATGGATAAAACAATAAACCAGAGAAAAAGCGTGAGTGCCAGGCCACCCGTCTTTCGCTGACTGTTTTCACTGGGTGATTCTGAACTCATGGCCTGATCTCTGTGCTTTAGCAAAGGATGGAGTCTGGAACTTTTCCATCTCTTAATCATCGTTAAATTGCACAAAAAACTTAGGGTTTGGTGCCATAAGAACCCAAGAAAAAACCAATACAGAGATGGCTGCTACAGGTGGTTATAAATCGGTATGCTGATGATTTGGAGGGGAGTGTTGTTTTGCCCTGGCGGGCACCCGCCAGGACTTTGTAACCGTAGACTTAACCCTGATATTGCCGGATGACTACTGAATCAGCATTCCAAGGGTAACCAGTGAACCCGCCAAAACGCTCAGTGAGCTGGCTAACATCAATACTTCCGGCGTGGTCAGCTTATCGTATTCAGGTTTCATGGTGCACTTCCTTGTACTGCCAGTTCAGTTATAGGGAAAGTATAGTACTGGGAACGTGGCCTTTTAACCAGAACTACCACGCCATTAACAGATTGATTTCAAATGAATAAATAAAAAATAATGATAATTTTAATTACTATTAAAAATTTAAATTGTTATTTTGATTCCAAAATATGGCTGATACTAGAGCTTTACCCAGTTAACCTATTGAAACCAAAGCGGCTCCTGCTGGTACATCATCATTTCGATAAGTTTGATGTGTACAATCTCCGTTCACCCTGAGCGGAGTCGAAGGGTGATTAGCACAGTCTTTATTCAGGGTATGGTGCTTACGCCCTTCAACCGTGCATCCTGAGCGGGGTCGAAGGACGCTCAGGACGAACAGAGCTCGGGAGCCATTGATAGAAGTTCTCTCAAAGCCGCGTATGGCAACCCCTTCAGAAATCAAAGGAAAATACCGCAATCACCCTCCCAGATAGGCCTCCTGGACAGATTTATTCACTAGCAGAGCCTGTCCGGAGTCATGCAGAACAATCTTCCCATTTTCAAGCACATAGCCACGATCTGCCAGCTTCAGCGCCTGATTGGCATTTTGCTCAACCAGAAAGATCGTCATCCCTTCATCCCTCAGCCTGGCAATAATGTCAAAAATCTGTTGAATCACGATAGGAGCCAAGCCCAGTGAAGGTTCATCCAGCAGTAATAGCCTGGGCTTACTCATCAGAGCCCTTGCTATGGCCAGCATCTGTTGTTCACCTCCGGACATGGTGCCTGCCCGCTGGGTGAGGCGCTCCTCAAGACGTGGAAACAGCTCAAGAACATGGCGATACAGCTGACGATAATCCTGCTCATCAGTGAAAAAGCCCCCCATGCTGAGATTTTCTTCCACAGTGAGCCGGGAGAAGACACGCCGACCTTCCGGCACCAGGGCGATACCGGAGCGCATGATATTCGCCGTATCGTCCCGGGTAATGTCCCGCCCACCATAAAAGATCTGTCCACTGCTCGCCCGTGGATCACCACAGAGTGTCATCAGCAGAGAGGTTTTTCCCGCACCATTGGCACCAATTAACGTCACAATTTCACCGGCCCGGATCTCTACACTCACGTCATCCAGTGCCTGAATCTGGCCATAAAAGGTAGAAACATGCTCAAGGCTTAGCAGTGGTTTATCGTTATTCATCAGGACTCCCCCAGGTAAGCTTTGATCACTTCAGGATGATTGCGCACCGCTTCCGGTGTTCCGGATGCCAGGGGCCTCCCCTGATTAATAACATAGATCCGGTCCGAGATTTCCATTACCAGTTTCATGTCGTGTTCAATAAGCAGCACTGACACACCATGATTTTTCCTGAGATCGGAAATCAACTTATCCAGCTCCCGGGTTTCATTAGGGTTCAGTCCAGCAGCGGGCTCATCCAGCATCAACAGTTGTGGGTCGGTCACCATACAGCGGGCAATTTCCAGTCGTCGCTGCTGACCGTAGGCCAGGTTTCCGGCTTCACGATTGGCAAACTCAGTCAGGCCCACTTTATCCAGCCAGTAAGCGGCCCGCTCCATCGCTTCGGCCTCACTCTTGCGAAACGAAGGTGTTTTAAACAGCCCGGCCAACAACCCTGTGTTTAAATGACGGTGCTGGGCCACCAGCAGATTTTCCAGAACCGTCATGGCTTTAAACAACCGCACATTCTGAAAAGTTCGCACTACACCTAAACGGGCAATTTTAAAGCCAGGCAGCTTTTCTACCGCCTGGCCCTGAAAAATAATCTTCCCTCCGGTTGGCTTATAGAAGCCGGTCAGACAATTAAACACTGTCGTTTTCCCGGCACCGTTTGGGCCAATCATGGAGACAATTTCGCCTTTACGAACTTTGAGCGCCATCTGATCCACGGCCAGCAGACCGCCAAAGCGCATACTGAGATCCGATGCTTCCAGCAAACACTGACTCATCTTATAACTCCCTGCAGATTAAACGCTTTCAGCAATGGGCTGACGATTAACAGAAGCATCATCTTTTTTATCCGACGGATGATCTTTCAACGTCAGATGTGGACGTTTCATGGGCATCAATCCTTCCGGACGCCACATCATCATCAACACCATCATCAGGCCAAACATCAGCATCCGGTACTCCTGAAACTCCCGGGCAAACTCGGGCAGTACGGTCATGATAATGGCGGCAAGAATAACGCCCATCTGTGACCCCATGCCTCCCAGGACCACAATCGCAAGGATGATGGCTGACTCAATAAAGGTAAAAGACTCCGGACTGATAAAACCCTGCCGGGCCGCAAAGAAAGTACCGGCAAATCCGGCAAACGCCGCACCGATGGTAAAGGCCGACAGTTTGATGGCTGTTGGATTCAAACCCAGTGAGCGACAGGCAATATCATCTTCCCGAAGTGCTTCCCAGGCCCGGCCAATCGGCATTCTTAACAGGCGATTAATAATGTAGAGCGTTAACAGCACCAGAAGCAGCGCCAGGATATAAAGGAAAATCACTTTATAGCCGCTGCTGTAGTCAATCCCGAAGAACTCGTGAAATGGTACATTGCCGTCTTCTTTGGCTCGCCGGGAAAATTCCAGACCAAACAACGTTGGTTTTGGAATCTGACTGATCCCGTTTGGCCCTCCGGTAATTGAGGTCCAGTTATTCAGCAAAATACGAATAATCTCGCCAAAGCCAAGGGTAACAATGGCCAGGTAGTCTCCACGAAGCCTTAATACCGGAAACCCCAGGATAAAGCCGAAGAATGCCGCCATAACACCGCCGATCAACAGGCAGCTCCAGAAATCGAGACCAAAGTATTGGCTCAACAGCGCATAGCTGTAAGCTCCAACGGCATAGAAACCCACATAACCAAGATCCAGAAGACCTGCCAGACCAACAACCACGTTAAGGCCCAGACCAAGCATGACATAAATAAGCGCCAGTGTTGCCAGGTCCACCGCACCACGGGAAACAAAGAAAGGCCAGACCAGCAGCCCGGCCACCGCAAAACTGATCAGCAGCCGCTTCAGAGGTTTATTGTCATCCAGTGATGGCAGCTGAACCTGCGGTAGTGGATTGTGTTTTTTGGCTCCCTGCCAGAAAGCAGAGATGGGGTTGCGGAATAACTGAACCAGGAAAACCAGGACAACACCGGCAAGAATCAGCTGCCACCGTTCACTGGCCGCAAAGTAAACGACCAACTCTGTATTTTCAGTGGATAGCTGAACCCCGAGCATTAACACAGCAAGCAGCAACAGCGCTCCGGTTGCCATAAAAGCGGGAAACCAGCGCAGTGTGGTAGAAGACTGACGATTCATACCTTTTCTACCTCCGGCTTGCCGAGAATCCCTGAAGGTCGGAATAACAGAATCAGTACCAGCAGACTAAAGGCGACGACGTCTTTATATTCACTACTGAAATACCCTGCGGTAAACGCTTCGGTAACACCAAGAATCAGGCCGCCAAGCACAGCTCCCGGAATACTGCCGATGCCACCAAGAACCGCCGCTGTAAACGCTTTCAAACCCGCCAGAAAACCGATATAGGGGTTAATAACGCCGTAGTAGAGCCCCAGTAAAACACCGGCCACTGCCGCCAGTGCCGCACCGATAATAAAGGTCAGGGAGATAACCTGGTTGGTATTGATGCCAAGCAGCCGGGTCATGCCCAGGTCTTCTGCACATGCCCGGCATGCACGCCCCATCCTTGATTTGGAAATAAACAGCGTCAGAAGTGTCATGGTGATAAACGTAATAATGAAAATCACCACCTGCATGTACGACAGAGTGACATTAAACGCATCAGCGGGCCCAAACGTCCAGCCACCGGTAATCAGGCTGGGCATTGCGACATCTCTCGAGCCCTGGGCGATACGCACATAGTTCTGCAGAAAAATAGACATACCGATTGCCGAGATCAGGGCAATCAGTCGGTTACTGTTTCTTAATGGTCGATAGGCCACCCGCTCAACGGCAAAGCCATAAGTACTGGTAATAATAATACTGATGATAAAGGCGGCGGCCAGCATCAGGGCAATACTGTCAACCCCCATCAAGGCAAGACCGGCCAGCACGGCAAAGGCAACATAGCTGCCGATCATATATATCTCGCCGTGGGCAAAGTTGATCATTCCAATGATGCCATAGACCATCGTGTAACCGATGGCTATCAGGGCATAGGTGCTCCCGACAGTAAGGCCGTTCAGCAATTGCTGGATAAAATAATAGGCTGACTCAGGCATGGTCGAATCCATAAAAAAGGCCCGCATGTTGCAATAACGCTTATGGCGTTCTGCTCTCCCTGCAGGCCTTTTACTGCTTTAGTATTATTAGACTGGTGCCGTCTGGTTAGTCGACTGCACTATTTCCTTTATTGATACCCTGCCCATGCAGGCAGGGCACTGTTCCGATCACTTGGTCAGGGCAGTTTTGCTGCCATCAGAATGCCACTGATAAACGACAAAGCTGAAGTCCTTCAGGTCACCCTTGCCATCAAAGCCAAGGTCACCGGTTGGTGTTTTGAAGTTATTGGCACGCAGGCTGCCGGCAACTTTCTCAGGGTCTTCACTGGCGGACAGCTTCATGCCATCTGCCATGACCTGCACCGCAGAGTAAGCGGGAAAGACAAACGGGCCGGAAGGATCTTCACTCCTGGCCTTGAATGCCTCCACCAACCGGGCATTGGCCGGATCCTGGTCAAAACTCTTGGGCAGAGTGACCAGCAAGCCTTCTGAGGCCTCACCGGCAATGGCAGAGATATCCTTGTTGCCGACACCTTCAGGCCCCATGAACTTAACATCCAGCCCCTTCTCTGCACTCTGGCGCAAAATCAGGCCCAGCTCAGGGTGATAACCACCGTAATAAACGAAATCGACATCCTCTTTCTTGAGCTTGGCAATCAGGGCAGAGAAGTCTTTGTCGCCGGCCGTTACACCTTCATAAAGCGCAACGTTAACTCCGGCCTTCTGAACTTCGTCACGAACACTGGAGGCCAGGCCTTCTCCGTACTGCTGCTTGTCGTGAATCACCGCCATTTTCTGTGGTTTTACCGCATCAATGATGTATTTCGCAGCCGTTGGCCCCTGCATGCTGTCCAGACCAATGGTTCTGAAAATCAGCTCATAGCCACGGGTGGTGATGTCCGGGCTGGTTGAGGCGGCAGTGATCATCAAAACACCTTCATCTTCATAAATATCAGAAGCAGGCTGAGTTGAAGAAGAACAGAGATGACCGACAACAAATCGAATATCGTCGTTTACAATCCTGTTGGCAACCGCTACGGCTTGCTTGGGGTCACAGGCATCATCGAAGACAACCCCTTCCAGCTCCTTGCCATTGACGCCACCCGCCTGGTTAATCTGCTCAATGGCCATTTTGGCACCAATAAACTGCATATCGCCATACTGGGCAACCGGTCCGGTTACCGGGCCTGCCAGGGCGATTTTGATGGTATCTTCTGCGGATGCGATGGATGCACTGCCCAGTGCCACTGCGGCAGTCAAGACTGCCATTTTTTTATTGAATGATTTCAGCATGTCAGTCACTCTTTATTGTTGTTTTTCATGCCTGAGTTTACAGAGCATTCACTACGCTCAACGCAGGTCGCCAAGCATTTTTATTATTAGCAATAGCTATATTAAGGATTTTTTCTATTCGATCCAGCCTAATATTGCGGTTTTTTTATGGCAACAGCGGAATCCACCTATCAATAACTAAAGATCACAGCTGTTCCAGAGAACCCGCTTTAATCATTTGCCGGTAATTGTTCTAACACCGTCGTTTGTACCCAACAGCAGCACATCAGCAGGACGACAGGCGAACAGACCATTAGTCACCACACCAACGATGCCATTGATTTTTTGCTCCAGTGCAACCGGATCCAGAATCTTCATATTCCAGACATCCAGAATCACGTTACCATTATCAGTCACCACCCCTTCGCGGTAGGCAGGATCGCCTCCCAGCTTTACCAGCTCACGGCCAACATGACTGCGAGCCATGGGAATGACTTCCACCGGCAATGGGAATTCACCCAGCACACCCACCGCCTTGCTCTCATCGGCAATGCAAATGAACTCTCTGGCTACCGCTGCAATGATCTTTTCCCGGGTCAGTGCCGCACCACCTCCTTTAATCAGGTGAAGATGTTCATTGGCTTCATCTGCACCATCAATATAAAAGCGCAGGTCAGACACCGTATTCAGGTCATAAACAGGAATACCATGGGATTTCAGCTGCTCGGTAGATGCCTCAGAGCTGGAGACACAGCCATCAAAATCATCCTTGTATTCAGCCAGCGCATCAATAAAAAAGCGCGCAGTAGAACCGGTGCCAACACCGATCACCATATCTTTTTCCAGATGGGGCAGGATATATTGCAATGCGGCTTCGGCGGTGGCCTTTTTGAGCTGATCCTGATTCATGGGGTTTCCTGATAATACTGAGCGGTTAATAGGGCTGAAAACGCGCCGTATATTACACCATTTTCCGGCAAATTGGACGAGTGCCATCCTGAAGCTTATTCCTATAGAATGAGAGCTTCGCAGCACTGCCTGAACTCAATAAAGCTAACAGAAGACACCAGCAGGACAGCATGCCACACCGTTATATTCGAAAAATACTGGAAGCCAGGGTCTATGATGTCGCCATCGAAACCCCGATTGATGAGGCCCGCTTCCTCAGTCAGCGCCTGGATAACCGGGTTCTCCTGAAGCGGGAAGACTTACAACCGGTATTCTCCTTCAAAATTCGGGGCGCTTATAACAAGCTGGCCCAGCTCACGACGGCAGAAAAAGAACGCGGCGTTATTGCCGCTTCGGCCGGGAATCATGCCCAGGGAGTAGCCCTGGCCTCCCGGGAAATGGGAATCAAGGCCACCATCGTCATGCCGGTCACCACCCCCGAGATCAAAGTGAAGTCGGTACGGGCTTACGGAGCCAGGGTCGTACTGCATGGCGACGCTTTTGACCAGGCTCTGGCTCACTCTTTTACCCTGGTTGAAAAGCACGGCTACACCTTTATTCACCCTTATGATGATATAGATACCATCGCAGGTCAGGGCACTATCGGCATGGAGATCCTGCGTCAACAGACCGGTGCCCTGGATGCGGTGTTCATCCCGGTGGGCGGCGGTGGTCTGGCGGCAGGTATCAGCGCCTATATCAAGTACCTGCGGCCCGACGTCAAAGTCATCGGTGTTGAGTTTGAAGAGTCGGCCTGCCTGAAGGCGGCGCTTGATGCGGGTGAACGGGTTGTCCTGCCCCATGTGGGCATCTTTGCCGATGGTGTAGCGGTGGCGCAGATTGGTGAAGAGACATTCAGGATCTGCCGGGAGTGTATTGACGAGGTCATCACCGTCACCGCCGACGAAATCTGTGCCGCGATCAAGGATATCTTTGATGATACCCGCTCTGTCTGTGAACCTGCCGGTGCCCTGGGCATTGCCGGTATGAAGAAGTATGTCAGTCGGGACAGGGTCCGGGGCCAAACACTGCTGGCCGTTGACAGCGGTGCCAACATCAACTTTGACCGTTTGCGCTATGTCTCGGAACGCACAGAGCTGGGTGAAAAGCGGGAAGCGATCATCGCTGTTACCATTCCGGAACAACCCGGAAGCTTTAAACAGTTCTGTGAACTGCTGGGTCGCAGAAATATCACCGAGTTTAACTATCGCTACCATAACCCGGACAAAGCCAGAATCTTTGTCGGTGTTCAGGTCCACCCTGATCAGATGCCCATCGACCGTCTGGTTAATGAACTCCAGCAGCACGGCTACCCCGTGGTTGACCTGACCGACAATGAAATGGCCAAACTCCATGTTCGCCACATGGTGGGCGGGCATAGCGAAGCGGTCAACAATGAACAGGTTTACCGGTTTGAATTCCCGGAGCGCCCGGGAGCCTTATTAAACTTCCTGAGCAAACTGGGCCAGCGCTGGAATATCACCATGTTCCACTATCGCAACCACGGAGCGGCCTATGGACGGGTTGCGATAGGCCTGGATGTCCCGGAAGAGGAGCACCAGCATATCCCTGAATATCTTGATGCCATTGGCTACCGTTACTGGTCTGAAAATGAGAATGAGGCTTATAAGGCGTTCCTGGGAGACTAGTGCATGGTTTCAATGGGTTTGACGTGTACAATCTCCGTTCACCCTGAGCGGAGTCGAAGGGTGATTGGCACAGTCTTTATTCAGGGTATGAAGCTTACGCCCTTCGACCGTGCATCCTGAGCGGGGTCGAAGGACGCTCAGGACGAACGGAGTTTGGACGCCAATAAAAGGAACCCATCAATTACCTTTAAACCGTGTACCAGGAGGCTAAACATGCAGGTCGTCACCTGAAGAAACCGACACCCGAGCCTAACGTCATGCACCATGATCTCTAAGTTTTATGGCGCATGCCGGTGGGGCCTCGAGCCCAAAAATCCAATCAATAGATACTCACCAAACGATCCTGCCTGCAACAACAAACTTCACTCTTTTCTGAAAAGAGGAACAGCCACGGAACTTATTAGTACTTTTATACTCTAAAGAATTTGAGCAGATTAATCATAAGAATTAAATAACACAAGGATATTACGTAATGGATCAAATCAAACTGGATGCTCAGGCCGCACGTTTATTTACATGGCACAAGAATGCAGATTCCTTACTGCTAATCAGGGCCATAAAATGCCTTATTAATGGCATCAAGGCATATTATGGTCGTTTTTCTGTTAGCGCCTTAGACAGTAACACCCAAAAGCTGATGAAAGAACACCCAGATGCACTGTATACCCAAAAACTCCATAAACCATTAAATGTCTTTGATATTAGCATTCCGTCAGCCTGTAAAAGCTCAACCCCCTATATTTCCAATAAAATAGAAAAACTGTATAAAGAAGGACGCGGAATGCTGGTTAAACTGGCTTTCAATGAGAATGGCAGTGTTGCCCCAATCCCCATCTATAATTCCGATAATTCCTACCCCCCGATAAACCTTAATTGTCAAGTCCACCGCTCTGATACTGACACCGTAGCACCTGGAAAAACAATAGTCTGCCGACATTTCGCCTGGGCTTATGCCACAAAAGTGTTTGGTCGGAGAAAAGATTTTCATAAAGTAGCTACCCCGAAAGAAATACAGTCAACCTTTGCAAATACACCTGATCGTCCTTCATCATTTGTGCACCATAATCCAGATGGATTAGAAAATGGCCCAATTACAAAAAAATCTTATTTTGCTGATGGATATTATTTCCGTGAGGGAAAGTTTTCTGAAGCTCTTACGATGCTGACAGAAAAGTACTGGAATATGGCTGCTGGTAATGAAAAGAATTTTCTTTTTGGTTCACGAAAAGATAAAGAATTAGCTGGCCACGATATGGCCATGAGATTAAAAAAGCAGGATGGATGCATGAAGGTTATTTTTTACGACCCTAACGGTACACTCATACACAAAACAATCCTTCTCTCAGAACCCGGTTTGGCTGCACACATTACTGTTGAAGATCTTGGAGCGAGCTTCCTATTTAATGGAGCACTCGTTAATATCGATGACAGGAAGAAATCTGCTGATGAATGTGATATCCAGTTCTTTGGTGGCCCACCTTCCTCGCTGCTTTTAGAACCCGGGCATATAGATCATCCCTTATTCAGACGAGCTCCTGATTGATAGATCACCAAATAGTTTACCTGTCATTTTTTATAAACCGGGATAAGCGATCCCGGCTTATAAAAAACATACAGCCTCTCAAACATAAAACAGCACTACCGAAATGTCTGTTAGTGAAGCCATAGACCAGTTAAAAACATGACCTCCGGGTTAAAAAAAACCTTCTCCGATCTTCCAAACTGGCACCTGCTTTCCTATGACAAGCACACAACTTTCCAACTAAACCCAATAAATCCCCCCCCATCAAACCACCCTGCCTGCAACAACAAACTTCACTCTTTTCTGAAAAGGGGAACAGCCACGGAACTTATTAGTACTTTTGCACTCTAAGATTTTAGACAAATTAATTATAAAAATTAAATAACACAAGGATATTAAGTAATGGATCAAATCAAACTGAATGCTCAGTCAGCACTTTTATATACATGGCACAAAAATGCAGAATCCTTACTGCTAATCAGGGCAATAAAATGTCTTGTTAATGGCATCAAGGCCTATTTTGGCCGTTTTTCTGTCAGCGCCTTAGACAGTAATACCCAAAAGCTGATGAAAGAACACCCAGATGCATTGTATACCCAAAAACTCCGCAAACCATTAAATGTCTTTGATATTAGCATTCCGTCAGCCTGTAAGAGTTCAACTCCCTATATTTCCAATAAAATAGAAAAACTATACAAAGAAAGGCGCGGAATGCTGGTTAAACTGGCTTTCAATGAGAATGGCAGTGTTGCCCCAATCCCCATCTATAATTCCGATAATTCCTACCCCCCCATAAACCTTAATTGTCAAGTCCACCGCTCTGATACTGACACCGTAGCGCCTGGAAAAGAAATAAGCTGCGATCATTTCACCTGGGCTTATGCCACAAAAGTGTTTGGCCGGAGAAAAGATTTTGATAAAGTAGCTACCCCGGAAAAAATACAGTCAACCTTTGCCAATACACCTGATACTCCATCAAAGGATGCGTACCTTGAGGGCCCAAAAACTGAAAGAACTTATTATGCTGATGGATATTATTTCTTGAAGGAAATGTTTCCTGAGGCTCTTACGAGGCTGGTAGAAAACCACTGGAATATGGCGAATGGCGATGAAAAGAATTTTCTTTTTGAGACACGAGGGAACAATATAATTGGCCACATAATGGCCCTGAGATTAAAGAAGCAGGATGGGTGCATGAAGGTTATTTTTTACGACCCTAACTATACACTCATGCACAAAACATTCCTTCTCTCGGAACCCGGTTTGGCTGCACACATTACCATTGAAGATCTTGGACCCAGTATCTTCTTTGATGAAGGAGCTCTTGTTAATATTGATGACAGGAAGAGGTCTGTTGATGAGTGTAATATCCAGTTTTTTGGTGGCTCATATTATCAGTTCCGGATGAATGCACTTGCTCTTGGGCATATCGATCATCCCCGATTCCTGCCGAGAAGAGAAACTGATTGATAGATCACCACATAACCTTACCTGGCATTTTTTATAAACCGGGATTAGCGGTCCCGGCTTATAAAAAATATACAACCTCTGAAACATAAAACACCACTCTTTCCTGAGCTGAAGGATAGCCGTGGAACTTTTTAGAACTTTTATACTCTAAAAGTTTCAAGCAAATGAATCATAAGAATCAAGCAAGGGATATCATGTAATGGATCATATCAAACTTGGTGTTCTGCCAGCACTATCACATTCATGGTGCAGACATTCAGAATCCTTACTGCCAATCAGGGTCATAAAATCTCTTGTTAATGGCATCAAGGCACTGTTTGGTCCTTATTCTGTCAGCGTTTTAGACGGTAGCACCCAAAAGCTGATGAAAGAACACCCAAATGCATGGTTTACCCAAAGACTCCATAAGCCAATAAGTGCTTATAACATCAGCATCCCGTCAGCCTGCAAGAGTTCAACCAGCTATGTTTCCAATAAGATAGATAAATTGCATGATGAAGGGCGTAGACTTAAGGTTAAACTTGCTTTCAAACAGGATGGCAGTATTGCTCCAATCCCCATGTATTACTCCATTAAACCCTGGCACTCCAAGTGCCTTAATGGCTCAGCGCGTCGCTCTGATACTGACACCGTCGCACCTGGAGAAAAAATAAACTGCCGACACATCGCCTGGGCTTATGCCACAAAAGTGTTTGGTCGGGGAAAAGAGACTTTTAAAAGAATAAACACCCCAAAAAAGATACAGTCAATCTTTGCAAATACACCTGATATTCCTTTAAGGCATGCGCTCCGTAATCCAGATGGAATAAAAAAAGGCCCAATTACTAACAGATCCTTTTATGCCGATGGATATTATTTCCACGAGGGAGCGTTTTCTATGGCTCTTTCGGGACTGGTAGAAAAGTATTGGAATATGCCTGCTGGCGATGAAAAGAATTTCTATTTTCGGTCAAAAGTTGATAAAGGCTCGGGCCACGCAATGGCCCTGAGATTAAAGAAGCGGGATGGATGCATGAAGGTTATTTTTTATGACCCTAACGAAACACTTATGCACAAAACCTTCCTGCTCTCAGAACCAGGTTTGGCTGCACACATTACCGGCAAAGATCTACAAGACAGTTACCGTAACATCTTTGATGGAGCACTAATTAATATTGATGACAGGAAGAAATCTGCTGATGAATGTGATGTCCAGTGCTTTGGTGGATCAACTGACGACTTGCGATGTTTATCAGCAGCAGGGCATGAACGTCATCCCTTATTCAGAGGTAGACGTAATGGTTGACAGATCACCCCACAACTTACCTGGCATTTTTTATAAAGCGGGATTAGCGCTCCCGGCTTATAAAAAATATACAACCTCTCAAGCATAAAACATCACTCTTTCCTGAGCTGAGGGATAGCCTTGGAACTTTTTAAAACTTTTGTCCTCTAAAAGTTCCAAGCAAATGAATCATGAGAATCAAACAAGGGATATCATGTAATGGATCAAATCAAGCTTAGTGTTTTTTCAGCACTATCACATTCATGGTACAGACATTCAGAATCCTTACTGCTAATCAGGGCTATAAAATGCCTTGTTAATGGTATCAAGGCATTGTTTGGTCGTTATTCTGTCAGCGTTTTATACGGTAACACCCAACAGCTGATGAAAGAACATCCAAATGCACGGTTTACCCAAATACTCCATAAACCATTAAGTGCTTATAACATTAGCATCCCGTCAGCCTGCAAGCACCCAACCGGCTATGTTTCCAATAAGACAGACAAACTGCATGATGAAGGGCGTAGGCTTCAGGTTAAACTCGCTTTCAAGCAGGATAGCAGTGTTGTCCCAATCCCCATGTATAACTCCGATAATACCTGCTCCCCCATATGCCTTAATGGTAAAGCCCACCGCTCTGATACTGACACCAAAGCACCCGGAGCAAAAATTGTCTGCCGACATTTCGCCTGGGCTTATGCCACAAAAGTGTTTGGTCGGGGAAAAGATACTTTTAAAACAATAAACACCCCGGAAAAAATACAAACAACCTTTGCCAATACATATGCTAATCCATCAATGGTTGCGCACCTTCATCCAGAGGGATTAGAAGACGGCGCAACTACTGTCAGATCCTATTATGCTGATGGCTATTATTTCCGTGAGGGAAAGTTTTCAGAGGCTCTTACGAGGCTGGTAGAAAAGTACTGGAATATGGCTTGTGGCGATGAAAAGAATTTTCTTATTGATTCACGAGGTGATGAATTAGAATCCCACCATATGGCCCTGAGATTAAAGAAACAGGATGGATGCATGAAGGTTATTTTTTACGACCCTAACGCTACACTCATGCACAAAACAATCCTTCTCTCGGAACCCGGTTTGGCTGCACACATTACCGGCGAAGATCTCGGGGCAAGCTACCTCTTTGATGGAGCACTTGTTAATATTGATGACAGGAAAAAGTCGGCTGATAAATGTGATATTCAGTTCTTTGGTGGCTCACCTACCCTGTTGCTTGCAGCACCGGGGCATCTGGATCATCCCTTATTCGGGGCATGATGGAGAAAAGATATTGGTTGATAAATCACCCCATAACTTACCTGGCATTTTTCATAAACCGTGATGCGCGATCCCGGCTGATAAAAAACATACAGCCTCTCAAACATAAAACATCACTCTTTCCTGAGCTGATGGATAGCCGTGGAACTTTTTAGAACTTTTGTACTCTAAAGGTTTCAAGCAAATGAATCATAAGAATCAAGCAAGGGATATCATGTAATGGATCATATCAAGCTAAGTGTATTGTCAGCACTATCACATTCATGGTTTAGACATTCAGAATCCTTACTGCCAATCAGGGTCATCAAATCCCTTGTTAATGGCATCAAAGCACTGTTTGGCCGTTATTCTGTCAGCGTTTTAGACGGTAACACCCAAAAGCTGATGAAAGAACACCCAAATGCATGGTTTACCAAAAGACTCCATAAGCCAATAAGTGCTTATAACATCAGCATCCCGTCAGCCTGCAAGAGCTCAACCAGCTATGTTTCCAATAAGATAGACAAACTGCATGATGAAGGGCGCATACTTAAGGTTAAACTTGCTGTCAAACAGGATGGCAGTGTTGCTCCAATTCCCATGTATTACTCCATTAAACCCTGGCACTCAAAGTGCCTTAACTGCACAGTACGTCGCTCTGATACTGACACCGTAGCACCTGGAAGAAAAATAGTCTGCCGACATATCGCCTGGGCTTATGCCACAAAAGTGTTTGGTCGGGGAAAAGAGACTTTTAAAACAATAGATACCCCAAAAAAAATACAATCAACCTTTGCAAATACATCTTTTTTTCCAGCAGCAGAAGCACACTATATTCCAGATGGATTGAAAAACATCCGAACTACTCCCAAATCCTTTTATGCAGATGGATATTATTTCCACGAGGGAGCGTTTTCTGAGGCTCTTTCGGGGCTGGTAGAAAAGTATTGGAATATACCTGCTGGCGATGAAAAGAATTTTTTGTTTCATACAAAAGGTGATTCAAGATTTGGCCACGTAATGGCCCTGAGATTAAAGAAGCAGGATGGATGCATGAAGGTTATTTTTTATGACCCTAACGAAACAATTATGCACAAAACATTCCTGCTCTCGGAACCGGGTTTGGCTGCACACATTACCGACAAAGATCTACAAGCCAGTTACCGTAACATCTTTGATGGATCACTAATTAATATTGATGACAGGAAGAAATCTGCTGATGAATGTGATGTCCAGTGCTTTGGTGGCTCACCTGACGGCTTGCGATGTGGCTCAGAAGCAGGGCATGAACATCATCCCTTATTCAGAGGTAGACGTAATGGTTGACAGATCACCCCACAACTTACCTGGCATTTTTTATAAACCGGGATTAGCGGTTCCGGCTGATCAAAAATATACAGCTTCTCAGACATAAAATAACGCAACCGATGCGGCTGTCAGTGAAGCCAGAGACCAGTTAAAAGCCCTTAAACTTTGCTCATTTTTCAGAAATCGCCTCAATCCTGAGCCAAAAACTACCCAGACTGAACAACAAGGCAGATTGATTAGAGTAAATATCACCCCAACCAGTAAAACAGAAAGCGTGTAGTTATCACCAGGCAATGTAAATACAACAGCGCTACTGACGGCCATCATCAGGGCTTTCACATTCACAAACTGAAAACTGATGGCCTGAAGAAAAGTCATTGGTCTTTTACTGTCCGCCTGTTCTGAAACACTGGCAGCCGTGGCAATCTTCCATGCCAGCCACAATAGATACATGGACCCAATATATTTCAAACCCGTTTGCAGCTGTGGATACCTCTCAAAGACACTCCCCAGTCCAAATGCAACCCCAAGAAACAGAATAAAGAACCCAATAGAAACACCCAGCATGTGGGGAATACTTCTGGCAAAGCCATAATTGACCCCACTGGCTGCCAGCATAATATTATTGGGCCCGGGTGTAATACTGGAGCTCAAGGCAAAGGTTACCAATGGTAACCAGAGTATCTCTATCTCATTCATTTTTCTCTCTGTAAATTTTAACAATGCCCTTGAAAATTGCCCCCATACAATCAAACAAACGACGATATAAAGGCTTCAATGAAGTATGATGCATGGACAAAAAAGCGTGCAATTAATAAATTGTCACCATGACAAAGATATCATTTCAAACATAATAAAAAGACAATGGATAAAAAAATAAGCTTCCCGGGCTGGCTGAAAAGCCTTTCCTTCAATTCCGGCCCCAAATATATGGCTCTCGCCGATGCCATCGAGCAGGCCGTTAAAAATGGATCATTACACTCAGGCGATAAACTGCCTACTCATCGCTGGCTTGCCGATGTTCTTAACGTAACCATTGGTACTATTACCCGGGGCTATGCTGAAGCAGAAAGACGACGGTTGATTACCGCCAGAGTGGGCAGTGGAACTTTTGTTACCGGTAAGGTCTGGCAGCAGGCCCAATTCAATGTACCTCAAAAACCAGAGCCTACGCTTATTGATATGAGCCTGACCCTTCAGGTTCCGGCACCGAGAGAAGAGATACTGGCCGAGACGCTGCAAATGATTGCATCAGACCCTCTGCGCATGACTTCTCTGCTGGACTATCTGCCTGAAACCGGACTTGAAAGGCATCGCAGTATCATTGCCGGATGGCTTGCAACGCTGTCGATCCATGTAAATCCAGACAATATTCTTATCACCAATGGGGGCCAGCATGGCAATATGATGGCTCTTCAGGCAGCCACCCGGCCAGGGGACACCATCGTTTCCGAGTCCCTTACCTATCCGGGGTTCATCAATGCGGCAAGGCAATGGCAAACTCACCATATAGGTTTGCCGATGGATGAGCATGGCCTGATTCCAGAAGCACTGGAACAGTGCTGCCTGCAACACCGCCCGAAACTGCTGTATCTAATGCCATCCCTGCAAAATCCGACAGCGCTTATTATGCCAATACAACGGCGAGAGCGAATCATTGAGATAGCACGCAGGCACAAACTTATAGTTTTCATGGCTGGCTCAAGCTACCCGAACCCTGGCGGGCCGAGACTTTTGTACGACATCTGAATAATAAAGGAGTAAAAGTACTCCAGTCAGAACTGTTTGCCGTTGGCAGCTACCCAGTTCCCCAGGCCGTACGCCTTTGTATCAGCAGCCCTGATAGTGACAATAAAGTTCAGTTCGCTTTGGAAACCATTCGGGACATCCTGACCGTAGAACTGGACCCCATCTATCGACCACTGGTGTTCTAATAATGATGACAAACGACAAAATAAAACTGATTGCTAATTATCTGCTTTTCCAGCTTGGCTGGCTTGCCTGTGTTCTTGGGGGGGATCAAATTGCCCTGGCTGCAGCCGTAATAGTCCTTTTTATCCACTTGCTATGGATAGGTAACTGGCATAAGGAAAAACAAATACTGGCTCTTACCTTGCTACTGGGGTGCGCTATCGATAGCTTTCTTGGAAATCTGGAAATCCTGAAGTTTAACTCTCAACTGGATGACGCTGGACGTATTTTACCACTCTGGCTGGCCTGTCTGTGGCTGATATTCGCCACCACTCTAAGGCACAGCCTTGACTGGTCCCGAACCCACAAACTCTACGGAGCCATACTGGGCTTCCTTGGGGGACCATTAAGCTATTTGGCCGGGTCAAAAATAAGTGATGTAACCCTAGCCCAGCCTTTATGGCAGACGCTGTTGATCCTGGCCATTATCTGGGCAGTTGTTATCCCAATGCTTCAGTCCTTTTCCCAGGCATGGCTGGATAAAGCAAAAAGTGGATAACGCCTTATGCTACTCAGCAGCTTTTTCAGTTTAAAAAGCTGCTGTCAGCTATAAAACCACCGGTAAACAGTCAATCAATTTCTGCCTCGTACTCTTTATAAGCGAAAATCCGATTAATGTGATGACTCCTGGTCAGCTTCTTAAACCAGTACGTACACCAATGCTCCGGCGTTATTGAATCCGCCGGGGCAGGAACACCTGCCTCAAAATAATCAATCAGAACACTCTGATCTTCATCATCCAGCACATTAAATAATATTCCGGGACCGGCGGTAGAGCCGTCATCCAACAGCCGCACCCTGGGATGAAAGATCATATCTATATTAACTCGCCAGATATCATATTTATTACACATCATCAGGCGAAAACGCGCAGTATCAAACTGGGCACCTGAACCTGCTTTAATAAATTGATAAGACTCCAGCCAGGCGGGAAATTTACGAACAACCAGACCTTCGATCTTGCGATCACCGCTGGCAAGCCACTGCTGCAACGCTGCCGACTGTTGCTGCAGCAAATCATCGATAGAAGAACAAGGCAAAGTTAGTGCTCCCATCCGATTCTCCTGATTCATCAATTATCGCTATTCTTCTTTCGCTTTGGATCAACCTGATCCAGGGGAGTAGCAATATGTAATCCAAAATGTATAGTTTTATACAGCTAGCTACTTACACTGACGTCTAAAATTACCTTTTATCACAGAGAAATGACATTAGAAACCTCTGTTTTCTATGGGTGCCCCGCAAATGTGTGCAACCTTCTCGCCCTTAAGGCATTTAATAAAAGGGTTCGCGGTGCTAAAGTACGCGCATTTCAAGCGTTAGCTCAGAGGCAGTATTAATGAAGGATCTGAAGCTCACAGAATACAGTCATGGTGCGGGATGTGGATGTAAAATTTCACCACAGATTCTTGACGGTATTTTGCAAACCAACCTTACTCTTCCAGAGTTTCCTAACCTGGTTGTAGGTAATGCCAGCAAAGATGATGCAGCCGTTGTTGACTTGGGCAATGGTGAAGGGATCATCAGCACGACTGATTTCTTTATGCCTATTGTTGATGATCCATTTGACTTTGGTCGCATCGCTGCGACAAATGCCATTAGCGATATTTACGCCATGGGTGGCACGCCCTTAATGGCCATAGCCATTCTTGGCTGGCCCGTTAACAAGCTACCGCCGGAAGTCGCAGCCCAGGTAGTAGACGGTGGTCGTCAGGCCTGTGCCGATGCAGGTATACCTCTGGCCGGAGGCCACAGTATCGACGCCCCTGAACCCATCTTCGGACTTGCCGTCACTGGTCGTGTATCCCTTGAGCATCTGAAAAGAAATGATCAGGCTCAGGCCGGTCACAAGCTTTATCTGACCAAGCCGCTTGGCGTTGGTATTCTCACAACAGCACAAAAGAAAAAGCTGTTGCAGGAGGAGCACCAGCATATTGCCCGTGACTCCATGTGCGTAATGAATACCATGGGGGCTGACCTGTCTCTGCTGAATGGCATCAGTGCCATCACCGATGTTACTGGCTTTGGTCTTCTTGGCCATCTTCTCGAGGTTTGTGAAGGCAGCAAGGTAAAAGCCAGGCTGTATAACGACAAGCTGCCACTTCTTCCTCATGTGGAAACCTATCGTCAACAGGGCTGCATTCCCGGCGGAACGGAAAGAAACTATGCCAGCTATGGCCACAAAGCCGCCAATATTACCGAGCAACAGAAACACATTCTCTGTGATCCCCAAACCAGTGGTGGACTGTTGGTCGCGGTAGATCCGGCGGCCGAAGAAGCTTTCCATAACGTCGCGGCAAGATTTGAATTGTCTCTGGAGCCAATTGGAAAACTATCGCCTTACGACGGTGGTAATTGGGTAGAAGTCGTTTGAATCTTCTGGAAGCGCTCACTGATCATTTTTCATGGGCAGTCTTGCATCCATGTTGTCGTGCACTTCTGGTATAAAATATATATGCAAAAAAAAACCCGGCGAATACCGGGCTTTAACGGTTAAACTATATTGGTCTGTTACCATATTCACCGGAGGGCTTTTTCGGTGGGTCTGCGGTAATGTTCGATGGAACCTCCTCAATCTGGCCTCCTTTCTTCAAAAACTCTTCTACCTGGGCATCCAGACTTGCCCTGAGTTTTTTACGAGACTCAACGGTCCTCTCTTCAGCAGGTTCGTCGCGGCTCCCCAGAAACCCTATATCAGCGCCATCAAAACCAGCAGCAGCTTTAGTCGGCTTTTTCCGTGCCATAGCTATGTCCTCTAGGTACTGGTTTTCGGAATATCCATTCCGAAATATTGAGATTGACTTCTTGTCCAATTTTTATAGTTATAGTCCAGCATTGTTAAAATGCCAGTTTGGTCTCACCCTCCTGTATAAAAAATACATTGTTGCTGCTTGTTTTTTATCATTACGTATAACTTTCACCGTGTAAAGTGATGATTAACTTACGACTTCCGCCACTGTCTCTGTGTTCCCCCAGCCATATCCCCTGCCAATTACCCAAAGCCAGCGAACCGTCCGTGATTGGAATGATTACATCGGCACCAAACAGGCTGGATTTAATGTGGGCCGGCATATCATCACTGCCTTCTATCACATGGAGAAAATACTCTTCATTTTCAGGGATATAATGATTGCTGAAGGCTTCCATATCATGACGGACATTGGGGTCGGCATTCTCATTGAGTGTCAGTGAAGCAGAAGTATGCTGTAAAAAGATATGACAAATCCCTGTCTTATAATTCTCCAGCTCCGGTAACTGACCAATAATTTCGGCCGTAACCACATGAAACCCCCTCCGGTAGGGACGCAGCTGAACCTGTTTCTGGAACCACATAATTTAACCCTCACTCAAAGGTGCCGATAACAATCCGTCAGTCATAAAAGGATCCGTATCCATGATGTCACTTTACAATAAAAATGTGACAGTTTTGAAATCTGTCGTGATGTTCATAATCCGGAAACCGGGCTATCTACCCATGACAGTTTATATAAGTCCAGATTAAGCTTTCAGAATTCAAAAAACACTATATGGAGAGGAGTTTTGAGGACGAGGCTTTTCGGCTGAGCTTTCTCCTTGCCATCAAGTTCTACACAAAGCATACCTGCCAAAAAACGACACCTGAAGAATAAACATAACAGTCATGACCTTTGAGAAACCGGTCAAAAATAAACCCCTAAATTCACTTTGAACCGATGACAAACACACGCGACATCTCTAAAATCTCGCCCCTTTCCCTTAAACAAAGCGGCTTAATCATCATGGACAAAGTGATCGAAACCCCTGACGCTCCTCCGGCTATCGGCCCATATTCTCAGGGTATGCGCTTTGATAACCTGGTTTTCACATCTGGCCAGCTGCCAATCGATCCGGAAACCGGAGAAGTATCTGAAGACACCAAACAGCAGGCTCATCAGTGCCTGAAAAACCTGAAAGCGGTATTGGAAGCGGCCGGCAGCGGCATGAACCGGGTGAAAAAAGTCACCGTATTCGTTCGCGATATGGATGAGTTCAGCAATATAAACGAAGTCTACAAGCAGTACTTCAAAGTACCTTTCCCTGCCCGCAGCCTGGTTGAAGTTGCCCGTCTGCCAAAAGATGTGAAGGTAGAAATTGAAGCCCTGGCAACGGTTGACTAACCCGTTGGCAGAGCAGCCAACAATGGTTCTCATTCATTAAGTAACATTTCGAGAACCCATTAATTGAACGGGGGGGTTAAGTAGTTAACCAAATGAAATCATATATTTCTGACTAAGTTGTCAGTCACTCTGCGGCGTTGCAACTCCGGTCACATAGCTACGGCTATGCTCCCTACGTTGCGCCTTGCATAGCAACTGCCCACTTAGCCAGAAATATACGATTCCATTTGGCCAACTACTTAAGCCCCCGTTACCACATCAGGTCATCCGGAATCTGATAATCCGCATACCAGTCTTCTTCTTCCTCGGTCAGATCGCCAGACTTATCATTCTGTATGACAATCGCTTCTGGCTTACGCTCGGCAATCTTACTGGCCACCGGCGCAGGGATGACCAGAAAATCGTCGCCCAGTATCGCCAAGGCCAGCAAGCCCCTTTCCAACTTGGTTAACTGTTCATCAGTCACATAAATTTTCTTGATTTTGTTTTCATAAACAAACTTATATTCTGCATCGCCCCCATTACGGGACAATGCATTAGTCTCAATCAGTTGACGAACCTGTGCGTCCAACGCCTTACGCTGACGTTCATCTTCAAGCTGTCGATTCAGCTCACGATCTTTCTCAGCCTGAGCCTGCCTCTCTTTCTCCAGCTCAATACGGCGTTTTTCCTGATCGGTCATATCACCAGAGCGGGCAGCCTGCTGTTTCTTTTTCTTATTACTGGTCTTGGCCTGTAATGCCTGTTGTTTTGTCGCAAGGCCAGCTTTCATCAGCTGGTCACGAAGTGATTTACTCATCGTCTTAAATACCAGAGGGGGATTCAAAAAACTGGAATCTTAGCAAGCCCTTCTACTGACAGCCAGAGATGAAATCCACCATTGTCTGCTTTTTGATAATCACAAAAAGCACAAAGCCCACAAAGAAGAGCCTTCCTTTGTGGGCTTGTTGGTTCAGAGAGCCGATAACGGCGACTAATGCCTAGTGGACATCCTTCCAGAATTCCCGTTTGAGCAGATAGGCAAACACGAAGAGCAGCGCCAGGAACAGGTATACATAAATACCCAGCTGCTTACGCTGTTCTTGCATTGGCTCCGCAGAGTAAGCCAGGAAGTTGGTCAAATCATAGGCCATTTGATCGTATTCGGTGGGCGTCATACTCCCCTTACGCTCCGGATCAACCGTCAGGCCACAGATCTTGTCTCCGGTCAGCGGGTCACGGGCCGTTGGGTCTGTATCACCGCAATTGTCGATCTGTACTCCCTGAAGCCCCAGAAGCACATGGGGCATACCAACATCCGGGAAGACCTTGTTATTTACCCCATAAGGACGGCTTGGGTCTTCGTAGAAGGTCCGAAGGTAGGTATATAGCCAGTCAGGCCCACCTTTAACGCGGGACACCAGTGTCAGGTCCGGAGGTGTAGCACCAAACCAGACCTTCGCTTCGTCCGGGTCCATGCTGTTATACATCAGATCACCGATCTTGGCAGACTTATCGAACACCAGGTGCTCCATCATCAGGTCATGGGGAATGCCAAGGTCATCCGCTACCCGCTCATAGCGCTGATACTGGGTCGCATGACAACCTGCACAGTAGTTCTGGTAATACTTCGCCCCCCGCTGCAGCGAAGCTTTGTCAGAAGGGTCCACATTGGCCTCATCAAGCGGGTATCCCCCACCGGCTGCTGCCGCCAACGATGAAAACAGCACCGAAACCAGAAACAACTTAATGGTCAGTATTATTCTTTTCATTAGCCGGTCACCCTCTCAGGTACAGGTTTGGTCTTCTCCCATCGTGTGTAGAAAGGCATCAACAGGAAGAACGCAAAGTAAATCAGCGTACAGATCTGGGCAATGAGTGTATAAGTCTCAGTAGCCGGTTGCGTTCCGAGCCAGGTCAGCAAAATAAAGACAAAGGCAAAAACCACAATGCTGGTTCTGCTGATCATGCCCTTGTAACGCCATGACCTGACCGGGCTGCGATCCAGCCAGGGCAGAACAAAGAGAATGGCAATGGCACCACCCATGGCGACAACCCCACCCAGCTTGGAGTCGATTGGCCCGATATCAAAGGTAATCGCCCTGAGAATGGAGTAGAACGCCCCAAAGTACCAGACTGGTGCAATATGCTCGGGCGTCTTCAGGCCGTTGGCCGGTTCAAAGTTGGCATGCTCAAGGAAGAACCCGCCCATCTCCGGGAAGAAGAAAATAATGCCACAGAACACGAACAGGAAGACCACAACACCGACAATATCCTTAACGGTGTAATAGGGGTGAAAAGCGATACCATCCAGAGGCACACCATCCGGCCCTTTGTTCTTCTTGATATCTATACCGTCCGGATTGTTTGAGCCCACTTCATGCAATGCCAGGATGTGCAAAACCACCAGACCAAGAATAACGATCGGCAGCGCAATGACATGCAGTGCAAAGAAGCGGTTCAGGGTAATACCGGAAATCAGGAAGTCACCACGAATCCACTGCTGAAGATCCGGACCAATTACCGGAATAGCGCCAAACAGGGAAATAATTACCTGCGCCCCCCAATAGGACATCTGCCCCCAGGGCAACAGGTACCCCATAAAGGCCTCACCCATCAGCGCCAGGTATATGGCCATACCAAAGATCCAGATCAACTCCCGTGGTGCCTTGTAGGACCCGTAGAGAAGACCACGAAACATGTGGCAGTAAATCACCACAAAGAACATGGATGCGCCGGTAGAGTGCATGTAGCGGATCAACCAGCCATATTCCACATCCCGCATAATGTACTCAACAGAAGCAAAAGCAGCTTCAGCGCTGGGAACATAGCTCATGGTCAGCCAGATGCCCGTCAGGAGCTGGTTAACCAGAACCAGCAGGGCCAGAGAACCAAAGAAATACCAGAAGTTGAAGTTTTTGGGCGCATAATATTTGCTGAGATGCTTCTCCCACGCCTGGGTGACGGGAAGTCGGGCATCAACCCAGGCCATTATTTTATTTCCCATCACGCATTCTCCTCATCTTTACCGATAATCAGAATATCATCGCCTTCAAAGGAGTAAGGTGGCACGACCAGATTCGTTGGGGCAGGAACTCCTTTATACACCCGACCGGCCAGATCGAACCGCGAACCATGACAGGGGCAGAAATACCCCCCCTTCCAGTTGGCATCAAACTCCATGGGTTTGACTTCCGGCAGATATTTTGGAGAACACCCGAGGTGGGTACACAAACCGACCAGAACAAGAACATCTTCCGTCCGTGAACGGTACGGATTGGTGGCATACTCAGGCTGCTCTGAGCTTTCTGATTTCGGGTCGCGCAAACGCCCATCCTGTGATGGCAGTTCATTAAGCATATCTTTGGTACGTCGCAGCACAAAGACTGGTTTACCCCGCCATTCATAGACAACCTGTTGCCCGGGTTCCAGTTTGCTTAAATTGACTTTTACCGGTGCACCGGCAGCCTTAGCTTTTGCACTCGGGTTCCACGACTTCAGAAAAGGCGTAGCAACCCCTACAGCACCGGCAGCCCCCACCACCGAAGTCGCTGCCACGAGAAAGCGGCGCCGGCCTTTGTTTATGCCGTTGTCACTCATTAACCTACTCTCCCCATCCGGGCTGAACGCCCAATGACTTCTTTTTGTTCATGGGTGTGATAACAGATTTACTTCTGAAACAGGGCTTTTGTTAACCCGGAAAGGACAAAGACTCAAAAGCTCTCTCGCAGAACCACCCGCACCTCAAATAACAACCTGACAGCTGCAATCAACTCCCAACAATAAAGCCGCCTCGCATTATACTTACCCACATAAGCGGCAGTGCGTAATGATACTGGTTTTAACGCATAAAAAAAATGCCCAAAACAAGGCACAGGTTTTTTAATAAAAGTTTCAGGCATAAAAAAACTTCCCGATACGCTCTCCCGAAAGAGGCACAAAGGGAAGCTTTCCAGTAATCCAGGCAACCAGCCGGAAAACCGGCCGGTGGTCTGAGCACAATATCAGCGCTTGGAGAACTGTGGACGCTTACGGGCTTTACGCAGACCCACTTTCTTACGCTCAACTTCACGAGCGTCACGGGTAACGTAGCCAGCTTTACGCAGAGGAGAGCGCAGAGTCTCATCGTACTGCATCAGCGCGCGGGTGATACCATGACGGATAGCACCAGCCTGACCAGAACCGCCGCCACCAGATACAGTGATCTTGATGTCGAACTTTTCAGTCAGCTCAGTCAGTTCCAGAGGCTGACGAACTACCATTCGAGCAGTTTCACGGCCGAAGTATTCGTCCAGGGAACGGCCATTGACAGTGATACTGCCAGAACCAGCTCTCAGGAAAACACGTGCGGTTGAGGACTTACGACGTCCAGTTCCGTAGTATTGAGTTACAGACATAACCACCCCTGATTAAATTTCCAGTTGCTGAGGCTGCTGAGCAGCATGTGGATGCTCGCTTCCGGCATAAACCTTCAGCTTGCTGTACATGGCACGACCCAGAGAATTCTTGGGCAGCATCCCCTTAACAGCCGTCTCGATTACCAGCTCAGGCTTGTGGTCGATCAGCTTGTCAAAGCTGATGGACTTAAGGCCGCCGATGTAACCGGTGTGGCGGTGGTACATCTTGTCAGTAGACTTACGTCCGGTAACACGTACTTTCTCAGCGTTTACTACAACGATGTAGTCGCCAGTGTCCACATGAGGAGTGTACTCTGGCTTATGCTTGCCGCGCAGACGCAGAGCGATTTCTGTTGCCAGACGACCCAGGGTTTTGCCTTCGGCATCAACTACGAACCAGTCACGTTTTACGGTTTCTGGCTTAGCACTAAAAGTTTTCATTAAATTCGCCTCTATGATACCGCTGACGCGATACCTGTTCCTACATGGCCGTTCCCTGCTGGGCAAGAGCCAGGCTAATAGCCCCAGATCAGCAATACCGGCCTGTTCAAAACATTGGGCGCTCAATCGGGAAACGGGAGCGGTATTATACCGTTTGGCAAGAGGAAATAAAGCCCCCTGCGAACCGGATCTCTGTTAAAAACCCGGAACCACACTTTGCATCATTAATTTACATAGCACGGCGACATGACTAACGAGCAACCCGCAAATCGCTGTCAGAAGCCCTGAGGACTTTTAAAATATGCCGCCCCTGAAAGTCCGGGTTAAACTGAAGACCTTCCGGAAGCACCCTTCTGCCAAACCTCTCAAGCTCTGAGGAAGCAGCACTGGTTCGGACTTCAACGGCCAGTAACAGGGAGTTCAGCAGGAAGCCAATAATGCTTCGACTCCATAAACTCACACCAAAACCACCGGCAAGGGCAGCGTAAGTGACGATAAAAGAGACCCTGTTAACAAAACCGTTTTTCTGATCCCCGTGATACCCGGTCACCATTCTCACAGGAGGCTGCGTTCTGTCATTATCGGCAAAACTGAACCCGACACCTTCTGAGAGGCCGTTAATACTTAAAGGCCCGCCAAGATCGAGAAAAAGCTCATTATCCCTGGGAAATTTGTAATATCGATAACCATAAATACCTCCCCGCCCCGCGCTACTAATGTACAGTGACTTAAGATCCATCCACTCAAGGCTCATAATGTAAAGCGTTCTTTCCGGGGACAGCATCAAATCAAGGGCTGACTGATGGGTTGCCAGAATTAAAAAAAGTAATAACGGGTTTTTCTGCAAAGGGGCAGGCATTGTCCTTGAATCAATTTTTTTTACCAACCGCCTGACCTTACTTTCCGTGGTAAATCGCACCTTGTAACCCGAAACCTCTGATGCGGATTCAGTCAATATTGCCTCATAGTCCACCAACAACAATTGCCCGGTTCGTTTAAGGTAAGAGAGGTAATTGACATAACCAAAAACTCCATCCTCCACTTCCTCCATTTGATCAATCTCTTCCGCCTCTGACGGGACTGAAATCATTATTCGACAGGACTCGGCAACCCCCTGCTGGCACCCCCCGGTATATTTCAAATCCCCCTTAACACCGAAGATATCCCTCAATTCCACGGAGCCCACATAGTCTGAAGCCACAACGTCGTCAGACTGGCCCTGATAATTCGCCATTGCCTGGCCGGTGATAATCAGTGCGATACAACAATATCGCCTCATTCCCCACACCAAAGCGCTTGAAAAAATCGTCTTAATTTTTACCACAAGCCTCACCAACAATGCTGCCAACCAAATGAACTTTACCCTTTTTTCGAGGCGGTCCCTCCTCCAGTCGATAGACCGTTGACCAGAAGATAACGAGATGCTCAGTCAGCACAGTGCGTGACGTAAAAGCATAGACGATGTCAACCATTGTGACTAATTGTGCTGGCATTACGCTGCGGTCTCAGCCTGAAATGGTGGCCGGTCTATCCCTGCGATGTGTCAGAGCCGGTTGTACCTGACAGGGCCCTGACAACCCGCTACAATCGCCGGAAATCATACACAGGCAGATCAGGAAAACCATGCGCGACTATATTATTGCCCCGAGTATTCTTTCCGCAGATTTTGCCCGCCTGGGCGAAGAGGTCGATCATGTTCTGGTCGCCGGAGCGGACTGGATTCACTTTGATGTTATGGACAACCACTACGTCCCGAACCTCACCCTGGGCCCGATGGTCTGCAAGGCACTGAGAAAGCATGGCGTCACTGCCCCCATCGATGTTCACCTGATGGTGAGCCCTGTCGATCGTATCATCGGTGATTTTATTGAAGCCGGTGCCAGTATGATCACTTTCCATCCGGAAGCATCTGAACATATTGATCGTAGCTTACAACTGATTCGCGAAGGTGGCTGCCAGGCTGGGCTGGTACTCAATCCGACAACATCCCCCGATGCGCTTGAGTATGTGATGGACAAGCTGGATATGGTCCTGTTGATGTCGGTCAATCCCGGCTTTGGCGGTCAGAAGTTTATCCCCTCAACCCTGAAAAAACTGTGCAGGGTGCGCAAGCTGATTGATAATAGCGGGCTGAATATCCGTCTTCAGGTAGATGGTGGTGTGTCGGCCAGTAATATCCGCCAGATTGCCGAGGCCGGTGCGGATACCTTTGTTGCCGGCTCCGCCATTTTTGGTGCTGACAACTATCAGGATGTCGTGACGCAAATGCGCTCCGAGCTGGCTGAAGTCGTGGCTTTATAAACCATGACAACATCCAGCGGCCATCCATTTCTGAACAACCTGACCCTGGTCATGTACGACCTGGATGGCACGCTGGTAGAAAGCGTGCCTGAGTGCGGGAATGGTGTCATGCAGTCACTGCTATTCCATTTCCCCAAACAGTGGCCTTTGAAGTTACCTTAACCTTACGCTGGTAAAGACGTGAACAAACCCGATTGCTGTGCCCCCATGCCTGCCGGGCAACCCTTGGCAGGCTGGGTACCGGATTCGACTTCTCAGCTCTGAAAAACAGATAGTTAAGCGCTGTATATAACGCGTATGCCCTTCGCGATATATAGGCCCTGGGCTTATCCTGATAACCACTCACCGCCGGTATCAACAACTTACTCAGCAGTTCGGGTCGCTCATTGCTGGTAGCGCAAAACTGCATATTCCAGGTTGTATAGAGATCACTCCAATGCTTCGGCAGCGGATAATTAAACAGAGGTTCCTGCCCCTGCTCATCCAACTCAGAAGCACATTGGGTGTATTTACCCGGATAATGCTGGGCCAGGGTCAAGCCTGCACAGGCATTTTCGTGACGGCCACTGACTGCCTCCACGGCGGTCGCTTCAATAATATTAAAGGGCAAAATACAACGCCCCTGCGAATGGGGATAATTTCGTTGCTTTCGACCTTTCAACATCTTCACAATAGGCTGCTCAACGGAGATGAGCTTAATCGCTTTTATGAAACCCAGCCCTCTGATAGCTCCCCCCATTTCATTTCGCTTTTTTTTCCACAAATGAACACACGCTTCCAGCACTTCGGCATTTTGAATCTGGGCTTTGGTCAGTAAATTGAGCGCCAGAGCAAATGGCAATACCGATTCCAGTTCATGAATAATTTCATTTTTACCCTTTTCGAGCATGCCTTCGTTCGTTTCACTGACATTAATAATGTTATGAATAGCACGCATCAAATAATCATTGTCCTTGATATTCCTGAAAACCTCACTGACTGCCTTTTCTATTGCTTCCTGCGAAGTATCATCGGATAAGTTACCACTGATTATTTCGAATATTTCCTGAGTCCACTCACCTCTGCAATCCATCAGCTCAAGATCTATGAAAGACTGCTTAACCTTTTCCCTCACTTCGTTAACATCAAGCTTCTGTATCAGCTTGCTGGCACGAGTATGCAAGTCACTCAGGAAACCATTGACCTTTTCTGTCTCTGCCGAACTCAGTGATGTTTCTGAGCGATCAACTGCTCCTTTCATACATAGTGCAATTTTCAAATAGATTGACAATGCTTTATTGCAGATATAAACCAAAGGCCTGCTAATAAGGTAATCGGTGATCTTTTTCCTGATCGTTGACGACCCGTAACCTTTATGTGAACGCTGGCCAGATGTCGCTTTTGGATTATTGAAATTGCTCGGCATCAAGCCTTGAGTCTGCACCAGTCCCTGAACTTCAGCCTGCAACAGACCCTGAGTATCCCTGGAATTTCCTATCATGTGAATCACCCTGCATAGTTTTAGCCATATCAAGAACCTACCCTATTGATTAACCGGATAAACTGACAAATTGATCAGAATGGCTAACAAACAATAGCAGCCCTGCATCAATAAGATTCAGGAACCTTTTCAGAAACGGGGAGTCGAACGGCATGCACATTATCAATATGACGGTCATACCATGAATGCAAATTCGACGACATATGACGGATCACTCAGCGCTAAAACTCTCTGGTATTTGAACAAGATAAGATCTTCGCAAGAATCTTTATCTTCTTCAGTATCCGCCTTAAAAAGGCATGCTGAGCAATTAACTGATGAACAACGCCTTAATCTTGTCAAAAAGATCAAGTCAGATAAGCGTCCCGGCTGGTCGGTTGACTTAAAACTCAGTGAAAGACAGTTACAATTTCAGTCAATACTTTTGAAACCATTCATATTGAGTCTTAGTAAAATAGGCAAAGTTACCATTGCAGATATTGGTCAATATTAATCAGTAAGTGTGTAGGCACAATCATTCCGTGAAGAACAATGTTGACTGGCAAAAGGTTGCCGATATGTTTGAAAAAGCCTGTAAGGTAAAAGGGGCCATTATTATGATTGATGAAATTGACAGTATGCTTCCGAAACGAAACGATGCTTCGCAGTTCAATGTTAAACGGACTAACGAATTGTTAAGACATATAGAAGCAGCGAATGAGAATCGCATCATCGTGGCGGGAACCACTAAAACAGTTTATCAGTGAAAAAACGGATAAAATCATGTGTAGTACTCAAGAAAATCCTGACACCTCCCCACTCCCATCGAAGCCGGGAAAATATAATCTGAGGTCAAAAAAGAGTTTTCTTTCTATCTTAAGCACTGAAGGAGCGGCCTTTGGATAGATATCAAGCCTGGGGAAAACATCATCGGCTGTAGATTCATATCAAGCAGCCCTTTGACCACTGATTTCAGGAAAAGATCAATATCAAAGCCATACGCAACCCATGCTCAAATCCAGATACACTGATTGCCCCGCCCGATGCACTTTCATCTTCGGGCCCCCAACCGGGGCAGCATACTCGCTGATTTGCAATAGCCCCTGTAGTCATATACCCTTAGCGCAGATCATAATGACATAAAGCAGTACTAAAGAGTCTGGATAAATCCTGCCCTGGTACGGAGTTTGCTGTGAAGCCCTGTCAAAGCCAAGACCATTTTCACCAACATCGCTTTCGACTCAGATACAACGACCATAACGGCTGTTCCGATACTTCCTTGTCTTCAACTTCCCTCCACACTGCCTCCTGGCGCTGGCCATAGGCCTGCCAATTTCACTTAGCCCAACGGCAACATGGTTGTTGCCAAACATAGATAATTTCAATCAATAATCCTGTTAGCTTATTCGAGAGAGCTGCTATGACGCCTGAAGCGTTTACGCGTCTGACCAGAGAAGGATACAACCGCATCCCCGTTGTACGTGAGATTCTGGCAGACCTGGACACACCATTAACCACCTATCTCAAGCTCGCCAATGGCCGCTACTCCTACCTGCTGGAGTCCGTGGAGGGCGGTGAAAAGTGGGGCCGCTACTCGATGATTGGCCTGCCCTGTCGCACCTTGCTCCGGGTCAATGGCGATCGTATTCAGATCGAAACCGATGGCCAGATTGTCGAAGAACACACCACCAGCGACCCACTGGCGTTTATCAAGGCATTCCAGCAACGTTATCAAGTGCCGGAGTTGCCGGAACTGCCCAGATTCACCGGCGGCCTGGTGGGTTATTTTGGTTACGATACGATTCGCTACATTGAGCCCAAACTGGCACAAAGCGCCCCGAAGGACGAACTGCATACACCGGACATCCTGTTAATGGTGTCTGACGAACTGGTGGTATTCGACAACCTCAGTGGCAAACTGATCCTGATTACCCATGCGGACCCTGACCAGCCAGCCGCGCTGGAAAAAGCACAATCCCGCCTGGACAACCTTGTACGCCAGCTGCAAACCAGCCACATTCAACCTCCGGTCCAGGCCTCTCTGAACCCCGCCTGTGAAGGTGATTTTCAATCAGGCTTTGGCGAAGAAGCCTTCAAAGATTCCGTTGGCGCTATTCGGGATTACATTCTGGCAGGCGACGCAATGCAGGTGGTTCTCTCCCAGAGAATGTCGATCCCCTATGACAGTTCACCGCTGAATCTTTACCGGGCTCTGCGAAGCACCAACCCTTCCCCCTACATGTACTACATGGATCTGGGGGATTTTCATGTGGTGGGCTCTTCTCCTGAAATTCTGGCCCGGCTGGAAGATGGTGAGGTGACCGTAAGGCCCATTGCCGGCACCCGAAAACGCGGTGATACCGAAGAGAAAGATAAAGCGCTCGAACAGGAGCTGCTCAATGACCCCAAAGAGCTGGCAGAACACCTGATGCTGATCGACCTGGGAAGAAACGACGTTGGACGTGTAGCAACCACAGGCTCAGTAAAACTGACGGACAAGATGGTCATCGAGCGCTACTCCCACGTTATGCACATTGTCTCCCATGTGACGGGCGAACTGAAAAGTGGACTGGATGCCCTGGATGTACTAAAAGCTACGCTACCCGCAGGGACGTTAAGCGGGGCACCCAAAGTACGGGCCATGGAAATCATCGATGAAATGGAGCCGGTAAAACGGGGGGTCTATGGCGGCGCAGTGGGCTACCTGGCCTGGAACGGCAATATGGACACCGCTATTGCCATCAGAACAGCGGTTATCAAAGACCGGCAGCTCCATATTCAGGCCGGTGCCGGTATTGTTGCTGACTCCAGCCCTGACCTGGAATGGCAAGAAACCATGAATAAAGGGCGTGCAATGTTTCGTGCGGTAGCCATGGCCCAAACCGGATTCATTAAAGGGATGAAACACTGATGCTGTTAATGATCGACAACTACGACTCATTCACCTTTAACCTGGTTCAATACTTCTCGGAACTGGGGGCTACTGTCGATGTCCACAGGAACGATCACATCACCATTGATGACATCGAAACGCTAAAGCCAGACCATATCGTTATTTCTCCGGGCCCGTGCACGCCAAACGAAGCTGGCATATCCATGGATGTTATACGACATTTTCAGGGTAAGGTTCCGATCCTGGGAGTCTGTCTTGGCCATCAGAGCATTGGCCAGGTGTATGGCGGCAGGATTGTTCGTGCCCGACAGGTGATGCACGGGAAAGTTTCCCCGGTCTTCCATCAGGATTTCGGGGTGTTTCAGGGACTGGCCAACCCGGTCACCACAACCCGTTACCACTCACTGGTGATTGATAAAGAGAGTCTTCCTGATTGTCTTGAGGTCACCGCATGGACGCAATTTGCCGACGGCAGCAATGACGAGATCATGGGCGTTCGCCACAAAGAACTGCCCGTTGAGGGCGTGCAGTTTCATCCGGAGTCCATTATGACCGAACAGGGACATGACCTTCTGGCCAATTTTCTCAAACAGTCCATATAACCATTGAGCTAAGGGAATGAAGACATGCAGATAAAAGAAGCCATCAACCGGGTCGTACAACATCTTGACCTGAGCCGGGATGAAATGGTCGAGGTCATGCAACAGATCATGACAGGCCAGTGCAGTGACAGCCAGATTGCGGCTTTTCTGACGGGCATGCGGATGAAAAGTGAGAGCATTGAAGAGATCACCGGGGCGGCCATGGTTATGCGACAGCTGGCTACCCGGGTTGAGGTTAACACTGGGCACCTGGTGGATATTGTCGGTACCGGCGGGGATGGAGCCCACCTGTTCAACGTCTCGACAGCGTCGGCATTTGTCTGTGCGGCTGCCGGTGCCAAAGTGGCAAAACACGGCAACCGTGGGGTTTCCAGCTCAAGCGGTAGTGCCGATCTTCTGGAGCAGGCTGGTGTCAACTTGGATATCAGCCCTGATCAGGTGGCCCGCTGCATTACTGAGGTGGGGGTCGGCTTTATGTTTGCACCAGCCCACCACTCAGCCATGAAAAATGTGGTCGGTGTGCGCCGGGCGCTGGGTATTCGTACTCTGTTTAATATTCTTGGGCCGATGTCCAACCCGGCTAACGTAAAAAATCTGCTGATTGGTGTCTTTAACCGGGAGCTATGCCGCCCTATGGCTGAAGTACTGCGTGAACTGGGCAATGGGCATGTTATGGTGGTGCACTCCGTCGATGGACTGGATGAAATCAGTATTGCCAGTGCCACTCACGTTGCTGAGCTGAAGGATGGCAACATCCGCGAATACACCCTGACACCGGAAGATTTCAATATCAACTCCCAAAGCCTGATCGGGCTGGATGTAAAAGACAGTGATGAATCACTGGCGCTGATCAAAGACGCCCTCGGTAAACAGGAGGGAAAACACGCTGAAAAAGCTGCCAGCATGATCGCCCTGAATGCCGGTACCGCTATCTATCTTTCGGGGGTTGCCGGTGGCCTTGAGGAAGGTATTCTGATGGCCCGGGACGCTATCGATAGCGGCCTGGCGCTGGAGAAAATGAAAGAGCTGGCCAGCTTCACCCGCGTTTTTTCTGCAGAAGCAGCCACCTGGTCAGTGTGAGGATCCAATTCATGTCGCTACCGACGATTCTGAATAAAATCATTGCACGGAAGCATGAAGAAGTTTCTGAGCGCCGCGATATCAGGCCGCTTGATGAAGTGAAAACGCTGGCCGAACAAAACACCCCAACACGGGGCTTCGCCCGCAACCTGCTGTTACGGGTGGAAAAGCAGCAGGCCGCCATCATTGCGGAAATCAAAAAAGCCTCTCCCAGTAAAGGTGTTATTCGGGAACACTTTGAGCCTGCTGACATCGCCAGAAGCTACGAACGCTCCGGAGCCTGCTGCCTGTCCGTGTTGACGGACCAGGATTTTTTTCAGGGGAGTGATCGCTTTTTACAGGCTGCTCGAGATGCCTGCTCTCTGCCTGTACTACGTAAAGACTTTATGGTCGACCCGTATCAGATATATGAAGCCCGGATGATTGGTGCTGACTGTATCCTGTTGATTGTCTCCGCACTGTCTGACCAACAGCTCAGTGAATTTAATGAGCTGGGACAATACCTTGGAATGGACGTTCTGGTTGAGGTGCACGGGGCCGATGAGCTGGAAAGGGCACTGCCATTACCGGGCGCTATTCTCGGTATCAACAATCGCAATCTGCATACGTTTGAAGTGAGTCTGGATAATACCTTTGAGTTGCTAAACCGGATTCCCGATGGTCGGCTGGTGGTTACGGAAAGTGGTATACACACAAAGCAGGATGTGGAATCCATGGTCTCGCACAATGTGAACAGCTTTCTGGTGGGTGAGGCTTTTATGCGTCAGGAAGATCCGGGAGAAGCGCTCAGCGGATTGTTTGGCAGTTACTTATGATTAAAGGCCGCCCTGAGAGGGGTGGCCAATCTTTATCACGTCAACTATTGAATAATCCCACAGGCTATTCTGGCACCACCGCCACCCAGGGGAGGGTTGTCAGAATAGTTATCGGAACCAGCATGAATCACCAGTGAACGCCCCTTCAGTTCAGAGAGTGAAAGTCGAGGTGCTACAACAGGGCTGACCGCGTTTCCATATTCATCAACCATTAATACCGGCAAATCCCCTGAATGCCCGTGACCTTCGGGCCCCTCGTGATGACCGGTGCTGTTTGGGTCATAGTGATCACCTGCGGCCAGGGCAGCAACGCTCTGGCCACCTTTTTCTCCTGGCTCACAGGAGGGGTTTTCATGAACATGAAAGCCATGCTTCCCGGGTGGCAGATCATGCAGTGCCGGCTGCAGTCTAATCCCTTTGGTGACATCATCATCGTCAGCATGATGTATAAATATGTTGCCTATTGTTGGCCCATTACCTGCCGGAGTCACCTGAAACATCGCAACTTCCAGCTTTTCCTCTACCTTGCCTTCACCCTGACCCGTATTATTTGAACACCCGGACAGCAAAGCAGATAGTGCGATCGGCAGAGCCAGGAACCTGATACCTTTATTAACCATGTTATGAAACCCCTGAGAAAACATATAAGCCTCAGTATAGGTTTCAATGACACTCAACAAGGGCTGATTGCTTCGGCTATTCTATCGGGTGCCAAACACAACCATGGTTTTTCCTTTTACCGAAACAAGCCCCTGGGCTTCAAGGCTTTTCAGAACCCGTCCAACCATTTCACGGGAGCAACCGACAATACGACCAATTTCCTGACGGGTTATTTTGATCTGCATCCCATCAGGGTGCGTCATGGCATCGGGTTGACGGCATAAATCCAGCAAGGTTCTGGCCACCCGGCCGGTAACATCGAGAAATGCCAGATCCCCCATCTTCCGGGTGGTATCCTTCAAACGGGCAGCCATCTGGCCAGACAGCATCATCAGAATCTCGGGTTCTTTCTGCACCAGATCCCTGAACTGCCGGTAACTGATTTCCGCTACCTCACAGGCGGTCTTGGCCTTAACCCAGGCGCTGCGTTCCTGCTGATCCTCGTCGAAAAGACCCATTTCTCCAAAAAAGTCCCCCTGATTCAGATAGACGACGATCATCTCACGACCATCATCGTCTTCGATAACCACGGATACAGCACCCTTGACGATGTAATAAAGGGTCTCTGAAGTGTCACCGGCACAGAGTATGGTACTTCTGGCCGGATAGTTTTTCCGGGAGCACATGTCCAAAAAAACAGACAAAAAGTGTTTTACTCCGGAGGCTGGTCTGACAGGTAAATTCTTTGCCAACATCTTTTCACCACAACTGCCTTGTTTTGGTCACATCATACCGCAAACTTTTCTTGACTGTCTTGGCACTATTCGATGAATGGGTGCTGTTACGAAGAATACAGAATTCTGATTGAATGGCTGTTTTGACGCAAAGGCTTTAGAATTGCCCCCAAATAGAAACAGTCAAACGAGAACAGGAATTTCAAATGAAGGCACAAGTCAAGTGGGTTGATAACCAGCGTTTTCTGGGACTGACCGACAGTGGCAACTCCATCGTTATGGATGCCGATAAACACCATAAGAGCGCACCGAGCCCCATGGAGATGGTGCTGATGGGTTTAGGTGGCTGTTCTTCGGTGGACGTGGTTAATATCCTGGAAAAAGCGCGTCAGAAAGTGACCAGCTGCCATGTGGACATTGAATCCGAACGTGCTGATGCCATTCCCGCCGTATTTACCAGAATACATCTGTCTTTTGTGGTGAAAGGCAGCAAGATCAAAGCATCCCAGGTGGAACGTGCCGTAAACTTATCCGCCGAAAAATACTGCTCGGTTGCCCATATGCTAGGCAAAGGTGGTGTTGAAATCACCCACAGTTACGAGATTATCGAAACCGAGTAGAGGATTTAAACCACAAAGACACGAAGGAAGCCTTTTTTGTTTGCTGAACCTGGATCAAAACAACTTTGTGTCTTTGTGGCCCTCTTCTGTTTAACCCGGCGGCCACTGCATTTGACGTCCCGCCAGCAAATGCAGGTGTATATGGTAGACCGACTGCCCACCTTGGCTGTTGGTATTCACGGCCAGGCGAAAGCCATCCTCACTTACCCCTTCGCTGGCCGCGATGTCTTTTGCCACCAGCATCATCTTGCCCAGCAGTGACTGGTCTTCTGCTACAGCGTCATTCATGGTCGCAATATGCTTTTTGGGAATGACCAGAATATGGGTTGGAGCCGCCGGGTTAATATCCCTGAAGGCCACTACCTGATCATCTTCAAATACTTTATCTGCGGGAATATCGCCCTCAGCAATTTTACAGAAAAGACAACTCATTAAACCCACTCCTTGCCTATATAAAAAATCCAGTCACCCTGCAGTAACAGGCTGCTCTATTTCCCGTTCCCACAACAGCGTTGCACCAACGACCGCAGCAGGAATAATCAGCAAATTGATCAACGGTATCAACATGGCCAGGTTAACAACCGCACCAAAAGGCCACGACGTTGATAGCTTTGGTTTCAATCGTGATAACATGTCGGAAAATGAGACACCCCGGTTATCCGCTGCATAGTCACAGTACTGGATAGCCATCATCCAGCCATTGAATAAAAACCACAACACCAATCCCAGCACCGGAACAAAAGACAGTATCAGCAGCACGATTGCCCGGGGCAGGAAATACAACAGTTTGCGCAACTCCCGGCCAATACTTCTCGGCACAATTGTCAGCCAGTCAGACAATTTAAGATCAGGCAGCTCAGCGCCTTCCATTCGCTGCACTTTTTCCGCCAACAGTGCATTAAACGGGGCCGCAATAAAATTCCCGATAATGGTAAAGGTAAAAAACATCACGGCCGCCAGGGCCAGAAAAAACAGCGGCCATAGCAGATACTCCAGAAACGCCAGCCACTCTGGCATCCAGCCGGTGAGTTGCTCCATCCACAGAGAGAAATGGCCCGATGCCCAATAAATAATCCCGGAAAACACCAGGATATTAATGACCAGCGGAATCAAAACAAACCATCGCAATTGTGGCAGTAAAATCATTTTCAGTCCCTGGATAAAGTAACCGGGGCCTGATGCAGGGGTATTATGTATCATCACTTTATTGTTAATGCTTGCCAGAAACCGAAATATTACACCAGCATCAGCTATTTCTCTTGTTTTCTTCTCTTGTGCTTTTCTCTTGAGCAATAGGGACAGACAATAAGACCCATAATTTTTGCCAATTGCCATGGCTCAAAGGCTATAGCTATTATAAGGCCATTTAATCATTACCCCTTATTAATGGAGTACATAATGAGCATAACCAGACACTCCCGCCTGTTAATTCTTGGTTCCGGGCCTGCGGGCTATACCGCCGCTGTCTATGCCGCCAGGGCCAATCTCAATCCGGTCATGATTACCGGCATGCAACAGGGGGGCCAGCTGACCACCACAACGGATGTCGATAACTGGCCAGGTGGACAGGAAGGGCTTCAGGGCCCCGGCCTGATGATGGAGATGGAAGCCCACGCCAAACGCTTTGGTACTGAAATTATTTTTGATCATATCGAAGAAGTGGATTTCAGCCAAAAGCCCTACACCCTGAAAGGCAGCCACACGTATACCTGCGACGCCCTGATTATCGCCACCGGAGCCAGCGCACGCTATCTGGGCCTGGACAGTGAAGAAGCCTTCAAGGGTAAAGGGGTGTCTGCCTGCGCAACCTGTGATGGATTCTTTTATAAAAATAAAGATGTGGTCGTGGTCGGTGGCGGCAACACGGCGGTGGAAGAAGCACTCTATCTCTCTAACATTGCCAGAACCGTTACCGTGATTCATCGACGCCAGCAATTTCGCTCAGAAAAAATCCTTCAGGACAAATTGATGGATCGCGTGCAGAACGGCAATATCAAACTGGTTCTTGACTCTGTTCTGGATGAAGTTCTGGGCGACGACATGGGGGTCACCGGCGTCCGGGTTAAAAATGTGCTGAGTGGTGAATCTGAAGAAATATCCGCAATGGGCTGCTTTATCGCCATTGGCCATACGCCAAATACCGGTATTTTTGCCGGTCAGCTGGACATGAAAGATGGCTATATCCGGGTGAATAGCGGTCTGGCAGGCAATGCCACACTGACATCAAAAGAGGGAGTTTTTGCCGCCGGGGATGTTATGGATCATATCTATCGTCAGGCGATTACCTCTGCAGGTACTGGCTGCATGGCAGCATTGGATGCCGAGAAGTATCTGGATGCCCTGGAAGCTTAAATAGAGCTACTACAGGCTTCCTCGACAGGAAGCCTTGTAAGTCACCGTTTATTTATCGGTGGTGGTTCCTTCTTTCGCAGACTCACCGTAACCGTACTCTTCAGCCAGCGCTCCCTGTTCATCAGGGCTGGATTTAGGCGCATAGTCCTTGGGCTGCTCCAGGGGTGGCGTGCGTTCATTACGACGCTTATGAATCTTCCCGGACAGCAGTGCGTTACTGCTTAACAGGGAGTCGCCGAGCCGGTTGCGGACTTCTTCATCCTTACAGAGCGCTTCCGCACCATTGGCCAGATGCTCATGGACATCCCGGTAGGTATCGGTCAGTTTATTGATCAGGTGGGCTGATGTGGTGAAGTGATCTCCCACACGCTCCTGGTACTCTTTGAATTCCTGCTGAAGTTCATCCAGCTGACTCTCCAGCCTGCCGTTACGGGATTTTGCACCGGACAGTAAATGGTAAACGAGCGCACCACACAGAATCCCCGTCAGAAACGCCAGACTACCGATAAACCAAAGTACGTTCATGTTTTCCACAGTATCGCCTCACTCAGTGGGGCCCGCGCCCTTGTCATTAAATCACAACGCCATGTGCTTTAGCGCCTGCCTATAAACAGATTGTATAGATTCCATTGAAGTTGGCCTAGCCCATACCGGCAAAAGCCAGATTCGAGCAAAACTCGCAGACTTTGTCCACCACTTACTTTGTATAGTTGCTTTCGTCAAAGAGTGATAAAAGAACATCAAAGCCTATAATGACCGAACCCGGCCTGAAAAGGTTCAGTTCAGCAAGCCTTGCCACCTGACCGGAGTCCAGTTACATTGACAGCTTTTGCCCCGTTGGCAAATATGAAAACAATAAGCAGCGCTCCTTTATCCAGTATTTGATTATGACCCCGCAAGCTTGTTATCACAGGGATATCACCCAAAAAGGTTTTAGCAGGGACCCGGCCCAGGCTGAGGCGGTAAAACACTTGCAAAACCTCTATGAACAGCTGATCCAACCACCCGGGGGATCACTCCTCAAGAAGATCAAAGGTGCCCTCGGCAAGCCCCGTGAGCCATTACGTGGCCTCTATTTCTGGGGGGGCGTTGGCCGGGGTAAAACCTGGCTTATGGACACCTTTTATCACTGCCTGCCCTTTCAGGATAAGCTGCGCATGCACTTCCACCACTTTATGCGCCGGGTGCATGCCGAGCTTAAGACACTGGAGGGGCAGAAAAACCCGCTATCAAGCGTCGCTGAACGTCTTTCCAAAGAAGCAAGGATCATCTGCTTTGATGAGTTCTTTGTTTCCGACATCACGGACGCCATGATTCTGGCCGGTTTGATGGATCAGCTGTTTCAGCGGGGCGTCACCCTGGTCGCCACATCGAATGTGGACCCCGACCTTCTCTACAGCGATGGACTGCAAAGGGCCCGCTTCCTTCCGGCCATCGACCTGATTAAAAAGCACACCCTGGTGGTGAATGTTGATGGCAATATTGACTATCGCCTGCGTCTTCTGGAAAAAGCTGAAACCTACTATTGCCCCCTCAATAAAGCCAACCATGAAAAGCTGGAGCGGATATTTTCAGAGCTGGCTGCTGACCCGGAACATATTGAGTCGGGCCAGAGCATCGAAATATCAGGACGCCCGATTAACACCGTAAAGTCAGGCAGAGATGTGGCCTGGTTTACCTTTACGGATCTGTGCGATGGCCCCCGCAGCCAGAATGACTATATCGAGCTTGCCTGCCTGTACCATTCAGTCATTGTTCAGGATGTCCCTCAGTTTGATGCCAACCGGAATGATCAGGCCCGTCGTTTCATCAATCTGATTGACGAGTTCTATGACCGTGGCGTAAAACTTATTTTATCCTGTGAAGTTCATCTTGAAGCACTCTATGCCAGTGGTACTCTGTCGTTTGAGTTCAAGAGAACGCGCAGTCGTCTGCAGGAGATGCAGTCTACAGAGTATCTTGCCCGGCCTCATAAGCCATAAGTGCGTCGAAAATAAATACAGGAGTTTCATCGTATGGATCTTGGTATTCAAAACAAAGTTTTCATATCGATGGGCTGGTCATCAATGCCGGAGGCCCGGCACCGGGATTCTTTGAAGAGTTTGATGATCAAGCCTGGCAGGCTGCTTTTGAATTGACGCTGATGAGCGCCATACGACTGATCAGGGCAACGCTGCCTGCGCTTAAAGTAAACGGCGGCAGCATTCTTACCCTGACCTCTTCCGCCGTAAAGGAACCCATCGATATTCTGGTGATGAGTAATGTCATGCGTTCAGGCGTCAACAGCCTGGTAAAAACACTCGCAACCGATCTGGCGCAATACAATATCCTTATTCAAAGCAATACTTCTCTGCAAGCCCTCAACAGCTTGATATTTTCACTGTGCAGAGTGACCAGAAATCAGGGTGGTAAATGACGGTGAAGGACGTGGTTCGCATCAGTCAACCAGCCGGTTATGCAGCAGTTGGGCAGTCGAAAAGCATTTTTTGTTTTTCCCCGGGCAATAGATGTTTGACCACTAGCAAGGGATGCCGGTTTGAGCCAATCGGGTACAATCTCACCTAACAGGGGGCTTTGCAAAGTTTGAGCAGGATTGCCTGAATCAACAGAAACGTTGCTTTTACAGGCCTCCAGGTAGATTGTTAACAGCTCTTCGGCCTTTTCGTGAACCGCATTTATGCTTTTCAAAAGTTCACTTCGGGAAGCCGTTATATCAACAATTAATTTATTGTCGTCTGATCTGTTCCAGAAAAGGTGCTGAAATTTAGCAAATAAATCGTCAAAATCCGAAGTGTTGATAACCCTGTTAAAAAAACCATCCTGAAAAAAATGTTCGGAATAAGTTTCGCTCAATTTAACCAGCTCTTGCTCGACAATATCGAGACCAGGCATACCATCAATATTACCCACACGCTTTAGATATGCAGGGTATTTAGTCATAACTGACAAAAAGTTTGCCTTTTCATAATCAGTGATTGCCTCAATAATTTTGCCCATTTCTTTTTTAATGCCATCCACTTTCAGAGCTTCAGCAATCTCATCTGTTTTTTTTCTGATCGTATCCTTGTCATCTTTATCTGCCAACTGCAATTGAACCCGATTCATCAGCATGATCAATCGCTCTGTAGCCAGCTGAAGTTTCCCGAATAAGGGGATAAAATGTTCAAGGTATATCAACTGCTGAGCCTGTTGGGTGAAGTCCGGAATACCGATATTACTTTTCTCAACCCTGTTCCTGATCTTTTTCTTCAGTGTGTCAATGATTACCAGCAACACTTCGTGCTGTGCGGTTTCTCTATCCATTACCGGTAACTCATGATTTTTGTTAGTCACCAGCATTGCTGCGTTACAACCGACTTTTGGGTGCCCGCCAACACCACCAGGAATAAGCATCCGGTAAGTTGCTCCAGTGGCATCTTCACCAGACTCAGTGGTCAAAATCGGAAACTGGCATTTTTTAAGCTCGATACAAGGTGGGCTATTAAACAACTCTTGATGCCTGAGCGTTGGTGAAGTCTGACAGCCATGCCACTTTGAAGAAATATTCGTATAGTGTTTATGACGTCCAATGTAGCCATGATAGCAACATACGACCCCATCCCTGACGAATACGAATCCCGCTTCAGCCATGTTTTCCGGAGACAGATTATCTGTAAATGTAGTATCCTTTAACTCACCGTCAACGGTGTAATAACTTTTTTCAAGCATTGATTTTACGGCATTAACATCATGTCGTTGAACTTCAGTCAAGGCGTAAATCCTTTTCTCACTTAATCTCCTGACAATCCCTTGAAAATCAGTGCCACGCCAGGCATCGCCAACCACCATATAACGGCTGGATAAATCCATTTCTACAAGGCAACTGCCTACCCTGCACGGATCGACCAGGATAGGATGATCGCAGGATACCGCCCTTACAATCCGGCCACTGTAGACACGGTGGGATTTCTTTTTTTCGTTCTTTTTTTCGTTCTTTTTTTCGTTCTTTTTTTCGTTCTTTTTTTCGTCTGAATATATATTTAGCTTTGTTACATCCCCAAACCCATCGTAAGGTTTATCTACACGATAAAAATCTCTTAGGTCCCAATGATATTTAACTTTAAGTGTTACATTCATCGAACTTTCACCACCCCGTGATTTCACCCATTTGAGATGACTTGCTGACAATGAAAGATCAGACCTTCATTAACCGATTTAGTTCTATCGAGTCATTTCAGGAATTATGATTATTTCCACAAAATGACAGAACACCCAAAGAATCTATAGAAAGAATTAAACAGAAGGTTGAACTTCCCTCTCAACGATAGAGGTGGAGAATTCATTAATTTCTTTGAAAATGAGATACTTCTTTTTTCTTCTCAGTGCTGATCTCACCTTTCGCGGCAACTCTGAAAAGCAATAGATCACTGAACGATTGGAATCAAGGTCAATCCTTGTAGTGGCTGGAACATACCAGTACATATACTGCTTACGTTTTGAATAAATCACAGCCCCGGCCTCCAGATGATTAAGTTAAAGAATTTGCCTGTTGATCATTTAGTCAACTTAACCCTGAAAAAGTTCCCCTGAAGGCTGTATAAAAGTAGCAACCATCCAAAATCTTCATAAAGACAGCTGCTTATTCTAACTATCCTGCGGCCTTCCTGGCTGCCCGAACCTGATCATAAGCGCCCTGAATTTCCTGGGTTTTTTCTTTGGCAACCGCCATCATTTCCTCAGGCAACCCCTTTGCCACCAGTTTATCCGGATGGTGTTCGCTCATCAGCTTACGATAAGCCTTCTTGACTTCAGCATCTGAGGCACTGTCTGACACGCCCAGAACATCATAGGCCCGCTTCAGATCCATTCCTGAAGATGATCGGTTGCCACCGGCTCCGGAATGATAGCCACCTTGCTGGTAATACTCTCTCTGGGCAATAAACCGTTTGTGAATTTGCTCAAAAGCAAAGTTGCCCACCCCCAGAATACTGCAAACCTGCTTGAATACCGCTTTTTCTGAAGGGCTCAACCCACCGTCGGCATAGGCTGCCGACAGCTGAATCTCCAGAAACATGGGAATCAGTGTGCTGGCACCGGCCACCTCACGAAATGACCGAAGCGCACCTTCAATATCGGAAGACGGCTTCTTGCCCTCATTAAACAGCTCTATTGCCATCCTGCGCTGCTCTTCTGAGAGGCGCATGTTGTCCATAATGGCTCGTGCTGTCTCTATTTCGTACTCACTTACCCGGCCGTCCGCTTTTGCCACACGGCCCATCACCAGAAACGTTGCCCTGAAAAAGGCGGTCTGGGCTTTTTGACGATAAGCGGCAGAAGTCCCGAAGCCAGCAGCTCCCTGCCCACCTAAATAGGTCCGGTTAATCCAGGAACCCACAAATGCGCCCAAAATAGCGCCAAAGGGTCCACCGGTCATGAATCCAACCAACGCGCCAATTACTATTGCGGTCATGAAGTCCTGCTCTGATCTTGAAGATTGTTTTGGCTTTGCGGCCGGTCCTGCTGCTGTTTTTGAAGATAGCCTTCCAGTGCCTGTAGCCGTTCAACAGAACCCACATCCGTCCAGAAACCATGGTGGTACTGGCCACTGACCCGGCCCTGTTGCATGGCCTCAATCAATAACGGAGCCAGGGCAAAGGCTGTGCCACGCTGACAGCCGTCAAATAATCGCGGGGATAGTATGCTGACGCCACTGAATGTCAGTCCGGCTTTTTCCGGCATTGCTGCTTTCTCAAAAAGAATCCCATCGTCGAGACAAAAATCCCCTGCAGGATGGAAGTCCGGATTATCGACCATCACCAGATGCGCCAGCATGCCTTGCGGGAGCTGCAGATTTTTCAGGCAGATATCCGTATATACATCCCCATTCACCACCACAAACGGTGCATCACTTTCGCCCGCCTGACCTTGAGCCAGCAGCGGCAGGGCTCGACAAATCCCACCGCCGGTTTCCAGAGGCTCACCTTCAGGAGAATACTGAATAGTTACCCCCCAGCCGGAACCTGAGCCAAGTGCCTCCTCAATCTTTTCTCCCAACCAGCCATGATTAATGACCAGCTCCCTGAAACCAGCCTGCGCCAGCCGCTCGATATGATAGGTAATCAGGGGTTTTCCTGCCACTGGTACCAGCGGTTTGGGAATGGACAGGGTAATGGGTCTGAGTCTTTTGCCATAACCAGCAGCAAGTATCATGGCCTTCATACGCCAGCTTCCTCCATTACCTGTTTGAGCCGCCCTTTAACCAGAGGTTCAACGCCCTTTTGCAGCCACTCAGCATGGGCTTTGAATTGAGGGTATCGCTGGCAGATGGACACCACATACCCCAGGGTTCTTGGAATATCGTTCAGGTAGCCGGATTTGCTATCACGCAGCCATAACCTGGAAAAGATCCCCAGACATTTCAGATGACGCTGTAAACCCGTGAGATCAAACCAGATTTTCAGCTGTTCCCGGTCATAATCTGCCAGCACCGGATGACGGGCAATAAAGGAGGATAACCAGCAGTCTATCTTTTCTTCAGGCCAGGCTATGTAGCAGTCCCTCAATAAAGACACGACGTCATAAAGCAATGGCCCATGCAGCGCTCCCTGAAAATCAATAACCCCGACAGTGCCATCCGGTGCCAGCATCAGGTTTCGGGAATGGTAATCACGATGAACCGTTCCCTTTGGCTGCTCAAGAAACGTTGTTACCAGCGAGGAGAACAGCCCCGTCAGCGGCTGCATAATGTGAGGATCTTCAGCATCAAATCCCATAAGTGCCCCAAGAAACCACTGGGGATAAAGAGACAGCTCAAGGCGGATCAGCTTTTCATCGTAGGGAGGCAGGTTATCAGGCAACTGTTGCTGCACGGTGAGTAAGGTGTCCAGAAGCTGCGGATAGTGCTGGTTGGCGGCAGAACCTTGCAGTAAAACCTGCATTGGCGTATCCCCCAGATCCTCCTGAAGCATAAAGCCATGCTCATAATCAACCGCAAACACCTCAGGAACGTGAACCCCGCCTGCCCGCCAGTGAGTGGCTATCTCAACAAAGGTGCGGGTATCTTCCGTTGCCGGAGGAGCATCTACGGCAACCAGCGTCCGCTGAGGGGTTTTAACCCGATAATATTTTCGAAAACCGGCGTCACTGCCAATGGCCTGTAAAGGCATTGAAGCACCTGCATCAAGGTCCCCATGATCAAAGGCAGGGCTTTGTCCGCCAGATAACACTGTGACAACCCATTGTGCCAGTTGTTCCCGACGACAAGATGCTTCAGAAACGTTCTGAAGCTCTGAAATTGTTGTGGCCAACGCTTTTGCTTCCCATTAGCAATGTCAGATCAATACCCAAGACTATCACAGAGAGCTATTCTGGCCTATTGGCGCTTAGGCTCTATTGACATAAGGTTCCCGGCCCGGGAGAAAATGAAAAGCCTGTGGCCATTTGACATTTCAGGCTCTCGTGTCCAAAGTTCCCAATGGATTTAACACTGCATTTCCTGTGCAAATGCATATAGAATATTGCGACTCAAATGCAGTAAGAATGTTGCCCCAGGATTGCTGAGCTTATGGATATGCACCCATTACCCTTTACCCCAAAAGCACTGACACTGGTCATTGCAACCAGCATTATTGCCAGCCAGCCAGCAGCCAGAGTTATTGCCGCTGAACCCTCGGGTGGTCAACAGAGCGAATGGCACTGCCAGACACTGGCTAATGGTCATTGGAGTTGTCATCCTGCCACCGGCAAATCCAAACCGGTGCAACCGAAGCCCGGGGCCAAACAGCAGGTCAGAAACCCGAAAAAACCGGCGACGCCGATAAAGCCTGCCACCAACGGTCAAAACGCCGCCCTCAAACAACAACTGGACTGGCAACCTATCCGGAACCTCTCTGCACAGAGAAGATCAACTGAGCCTTTCTATAGCTGCGGCGCTTATATCGAGCCGCCCAGACCTGGCAAAGACTATAGCGGGGACAGCAATAATGCACCCATTGTCGCCGAGTCCAATGAGTCAAGTTATGACAAAGACTCAGTTGCCACCTTCAAGGGTGATGTTACGGTCCGTCAGGGCAGTCGGCAGTTTGAAAGTGACCACGCCACGCTGGACAAAAGTCGGAACCATGGCCAGTTCGAAGGCAACGTTCGCTTTCGGGACAGTGGCGTCCTGCTGGTCGGTGACAAAGGTGATCTAAAGCTCGACAGTGGCCGTGCAACCCTTGAGAATACCGCTTATGTGATGCATGAGCAGAAAGCCCGCGGCAGCGCTAAACGCATCGTCCGCAATGAAGACACTACACTTGAGTTGTCTGACGCCACCTACACCACCTGCCCTCCGGGTGACAAAGGCTGGCAGCTGTCCGGGCAACAGGTAACCCTTGATATGGGTAGTGGTCAGGGTCTGGCCAAAAATGCCGTCGTTCGTGTGCAAGGGCTGCCAATCCTCTACACGCCATATTTGTCTTTCCCTATTGATGACCGCAGAAAGTCCGGTTTCCTTTACCCTACGCTATCCCAAAGCAGTGATAACGGTTTGGACTTTGCCATTCCTTATTACCTGAATATTGCACCCAACTATGATGCCACCCTGACGCCCAGATATATGAGCAAACGGGGATTAATGCTGGAGAACGAATTCCGCTATCTGGTGGGTAACACCCGGGGTGAACTGGGGCTTTCCGGATTGCTGGACAAAGATCAGCTGAAAAAAGAGAACCCTTATTACAATGACCACCGCTGGTTGCTCAACTATCGTCAGCAGACCAACCTGACCAGCCGCTGGACGGCAGAAGTCGACTACGCCAAAGCCAGTGATAAAAACTATCTGGATGATTTCAGCACCAGCCTTAACCTGTCTGCCAACGCACCGCTGAACCAGCGGATAGGTACCCGCTACCTGGGAGGGGATACCAACCACAGCTGGCAGTTTAGTGTGGATGCTCACCAATACCAGAATATGAACCAGACGGCCGATGACCCTTATAACAAACTGCCGCAAATCAAACTGTCTGGTAACTGGCTGGCCAGTAGCCGCCTGAACCTGAATTATGTGGCCGACTACACGAAGTTCTCCCGTGATGATAATTGGCATTATGTTAAGGCAGAATCGAAAACAACACCGAATAACGAATACTTCGAGAGCGTATACGACGAAGGTTATGGTATTAAAAGCGCCAATGGTGAACGGCTCTACCTGGAAACCGGGGCAGGTTACTCTTTTGACTGGAGCTATGCATTTATCCGCCCGGCGGTGAAGGTGCAACATGTTGAATACCGGCTGACGGACCTGAGTGCAACTGAGGTAGAGACTGACCTGAATAGGGCCTACGGCAACTTCGCCGCTGCTGACTACACCGAGTCACCCAAGACAACAGTACCCACATTCAGCATTGACAGCGGCCTTTACTTTGACCGATTCACCAATATCGGTGGCACCGAATTCACCCACACTCTTGAGCCCAGGATGAAGTATCTCTACTCCCCTCATAAAGAAGGGCAGGAGATGAACCCGGTGTTTGATACCGCACTGATGAACTTCAACTACAACTCACTCTGGCGTGACAGCCGCTTCTCCGGCCACGACCGGTTAGGTGATGCCAACCACCTCTCCCTGGGCCTGACAACCCGGTTGATAGAAGATGATGGCTTTGAGCGGGTGCGCTTTGGCATTGGTCAGATCATCTATTTTGAAGATCGTCAACTGTGGATCAGCCCTATTGCCGGTATTGACCAGGGTGTTATTGACCAGGACCTGGATACCGACCCGGGTGATGAGACCAAGCGTCTGCTGGAAGAAATGCAGGATTCAGTGTCACCACTGGCATCGGAACTGGTCTATAACATTAATCGCAGTATGAACATCCATCAGGATCTGATGTGGGATACCAGTAACAACAAACTGGACAGCTACGGTCTTTACTACCAGTACAAGCCGGATGATCGCCGTGTCATGAACGCTGGCTATCGTTTCCTGCGTCAGGCTGATCGTTTTGTTAAAAACGAGCTGGATCAAAATACCGGCCTGACCACCGACAACAACCTGAGCCAGACCGACCTCTCTATCGCATGGCCTGTGACCAACAACTGGTCAGCCATGGGCCGCTGGCAGTACGATTTAACCAACAGGCGGAACCTTGAGATATTATCCGGAGTCGAATATAACAGTTGCTGTTATCAGGTACGTGTACTGTGGCGCAAGTGGGTTGAGGATGATGACAACATTGATCACCCTGACAGCAAAAACGGCGTATTTCTCCAGTTTGTCCTGAGAGGACTTGGCGATCTGACCGGTGGCACCACAAAACAGTACATCAAAGGTATTAAAGGTTACGCAGGGGATGAGAAGTAAATGATGAAGGGATTAAAAAGCATGGCACTGGCTTCCCTGTGCCTGCTGTCTTTCAGCAGTGGTGGCGTTTACGCACAGTCAAATGACGCGGCGCAAACCCCACAGAAAGGCACCATCCGAAACCAGCTGGCACTGGATCGAATCGTTGCCAAAATTGATCAGGACGTGATCATGCAGAGTGAGCTGGATGCCCGTGTTGAGGCTGTGCATCGCCAGCTGGCATCCAGAAATATCGACCTGCCGCCGGAAGATGTGCTTAAAAACCAGGTACTGGAACAGCTGATACTGGAAAACATTCAGATCCAGATGGGCAAGCGCGGAGGCATCCGCATTGATGACTGGGCTCTTAATGACGCCATTGCCCGAATCGCCCAGCGCAACCAGATGACCCTGGAAGCGTTCCGGCAAAACCTGGAAGCGGATGGCCTGTCGTTCAGCCAGGCCCGTGAAGAAATCCGCCGGGAAATGATTCTAAACCGTGTTCGCCAGCGCCAGGTTGCCCAGCGGGTCCAGGTCAGCGAACAGGAAATTGATAACTTCCTGAGCTCTCCTGAAGGGCTGGCGCAAGTGCAGACGGAATATCGTCTGGGTCATATTCTGATTGCCACACCTGACAATGCTACACCCGACCAGGTCCAGAGTGCAGAGCGCCTTGCTGATGACCTGTCCGGACAACTGCGCCAGGGGGCAGACTTTCAGGCCCTGGCCATTGCCAACTCCAGGGGGCAGAATGCCCTGGAAGGTGGCGACCTCGGCTGGCGAAAAGCCGACCAGCTCCCCACACTTTTTGCTGAACAGGCCATTAACATGACCCCGGGGCAGACCTCCGACGCTATTCGCAGCCCTGCCGGTTTCCATATCATCAAACTTATCGACACCAGGGGGAATAAAAAAGTGGTTCAGAGTCAGGTTCATGTTCGCCATATCCTGATCAAGCCCAATGAAATTCGCAGTAACCTTGAGTCCCAGATGCAGGCGAAGAAACTGTATCAGCGGGTTCAGGCGGGGGAAGCGTTCAGCGAGCTTGCCAAAGCGTATTCTGACGATACCGCTTCCGCGCTCAATGGCGGTGATATGGGATGGATCTCTCCAGAAACACTGGTTCCGGAATTCCAGACCGTGATGAACATCATTCCGGAAAAAGTAGTAAGTGAGCCATTTCGCACCACCTACGGCTGGCATATTCTTGAAGTGCTGGGCAAACGGCAGTCTGACATCAGCACCCAGGTTCGCCGCAACCAGGTAAGAGAACTGCTCAGTAATCGCAAGTTTGAAGAAGAACTGCAAGTCTGGCTGCGGGAAATCCGCGATCAGGCCTACGTTGAGATCCAGCTCTGATATGACCGGTTTCACCACCCAACCCATTCCCCGGCTGGTGGTTACCGCCGGGGAGCCTGCAGGCATCGGTCCCGACCTTTGCCTGATGCTGGCAACCCAGGGCCACGAGCTTTCCAAACCGGTGCAACTGGTGATCGCAGCTGATCCGGAGCTATTGGCACAACGGGCAATACAGCTGGGCCTTTCCGTTGACCTGCAACTCTTTAGCCCGGATATCAGAGAACCTTCCCGGGCAAACACCCTGGTGGTTGCCCCGGTCTCCATGGCCACCCCGGCAACAGCGGGTGCCGTTAACCCCGCTAACGGTCAATATGTTCTCGATACCCTGAAGTTAGCCCTGGATGGATGCGTGAACGGCCTTTTTGCTGGAATGGTGACCGGCCCTGTTCATAAAGAAGTAATCAATAACGCTGGTATTCCCTTTAGTGGCCACACTGAGTTTCTTGCTGAACAGACCCACACCGGGAAAGTTGTGATGATGCTGGCGACAGAGGGCTTAAGAGTCGCCCTGGCCACCACCCATTTGCCGCTTTCAAAAGTTTCTTCAGCGATTACCCATGACTCCCTGACCCAGGTTATTCACATTCTTCATCGGGAGTTACAGGACAAGTTTGCGATCCGAACGCCTCATATTCTTGTCTGTGGACTGAACCCCCATGCCGGCGAGGGTGGCCACCTGGGAATGGAAGAGATTGAAACCATTATTCCCGTTCTGCAGAATTGCAGGGCTCAGGGGATGAACCTGACCGGCCCCTTACCCGCTGACACCCTGTTTAACCCAAAACTGCTGCAACAGGCTGATGCCGTACTGGCCATGTACCATGACCAGGGATTACCGGTACTGAAATACAAGGGCTTTGGCCAGGCCGTCAATATTACCCTGGGGCTGCCAATTGTTCGAACCTCTGTTGACCATGGTACCGCCCTGGATCTTGCGGCCACCGGGAACATTGACTCAGGCAGTTTATACACCGCCATCGAAACGGCACTGGAGATGCTTTCCTTCCCTGATTGACATCCTCCCCATTGATTCTGAGAAATCAGTGTGGGGTCTATAGGATTAGTCCTTTAATAAAATAAGTTTCCTGTATCAATCAGTATGCAATATCCGCTACTTTTATATCTTCACTAAGCTGACTTTTTGATGACGAGGCTTTGCTTTTCCGGCTCTCTTCCAGAATCCAGCTTCTGAATACTTTCGCCTTGGGATGCAAGTACTGACGGGCAGGAGAAGTAAGATAGAATCCCTCAGAAGCCCTGACTCTTTGCCGCAATGGTGCCACCAGCTCACCACTGGTCAACATTCCTGCGACAAGGGATGTCCGGCCCAGCGCAAAACCCTGACCATACTTCGCCATTTCCAGTGCTGTAATCAGGGTATCAAACTGCAGGCCTGGAGAGTTTTCGCGGAATTCACAATCCAGCTGATTGAACCAGTACCCCCAGCCTTCTTCATAGCCAATAACATGCAACAGGGTATGTTCTGATAGCTGTTCGGGACAATCGGGCAGTGGCAGACCATTGGCCAGCTCTGGACTGCAAACGGGGAAGAGCTCGTCCTCAGTGAGACAATCAGCCTTCAGATCTGGCCAGTCACCCCGGCCATAACGTATTTCAAGGTCTGCTTCCCTGTCCTTGTCCTCTGCCCAGATATTACTGGTAAAACGTATGCCGATCTCAGGAAACTCTTCCCTGAAACGGCCCATTCTGGGAGTCAGCCAGGTCGTGAAGAATACCAGATTCACCCTGACAGTTAACAATCTGTCCCTGCCCTGACCAAACAGCTCTTCCGTCGCCACAACCAGCGAGCTGACTGCTTCATGAACAGCAGGAAGATAAGCCATGCCGGCTTCCGTCATTTCCAGCCCACGGGGAAGCCTCTTGAACAGGGCTACTCCAAGCTGAGACTCAAGACCTTTAACCTGTTGGCTGACCGCAGCCTGGGTAAGATTCAATTCATTGGCTGCATGGGTAAAGCTGAGCAGGCGGGCAGATGCCTCAAAGGAGCGCAGCCAGTTCAGAGGAGGTAGTCGCTTTTTCATTATAATAATCACTACATGGCTAGACCATGCAGTATTAACCCCAGACAACCGAAAGACTGTTCATTTTTTGTAACAAAACGACAATCAAACTGTTTCCGGGGCTATTACCTGGGCTCCGCTTACTTCATGGTGGGCATGGAAAACTGGACATTTTCCCGGACGCCCGCAGAGGGCCAGCGCTGAGTAATGGTCTTGCGACGTGTATAAAAACGAACCGCATCCGGACCATAAGCATGGAGATCACCAAACAGTGAGCGCTTCCAGCCACCAAAGCTATGATAAGCCACTGGCACTGGCAAAGGCACATTGATGCCAACCATTCCTACCCGGATGTGTGCGGAGAAATAGCGAGCGGCTTCCCCATCCCGGGTAAAGATGCAGGTACCATTACCGTATTCATGACGATCAATCAGGTCCATGGCTTCCTGCATACTGTTGACTCGGACAACCTGCAGAACGGGGCCAAAGATTTCGTTCTGATAGCTGGTCATTTCTGGCGTTACTCTGTCAATAAGGGTACCACCGACAAAGTAACCTTCCTGATAACCGGCGACCTCGGGCTGGCGACCATCAACCACGATCTCGGCTCCCTGCTCTTCGGCACTGTCAATAAAACCGACCACTTTTTCCTGGTGCTGTCGGGTAATGACCGGTCCAAAATCATTGGAGCTGTCGCTGTAAGCACCCACTTTCAGGGACTGCATGGCTTCTTTCAGCTTGCCTACCAACTGGTCGGCCGCTGCATCACCCACGGCAACGGCTACAGACAATGCCATACAACGCTCGCCGGAGGAACCAAAAGCTGCGCCCAGCAGCTGATTAACAGCATTATCCATCTCGGCATCAGGCATTACGATCGCGTGGTTCTTAGCACCACCCAATGCCTGGCATCTTTTGCCATTGGCTGTCGCTGTCGTGTAGATATACTCAGCGATGGGGGTAGATCCAACAAAGCTGATAGCCTCGACTCTTTTATCATGGAGTAGAGCATCCACAGCTTCCTTGTCACCATTGACAACATTCATGACACCTGCTGGCAGACCGGCTTCGTGCAGCAGTTGAGCCACGAACAGTGTTGAACTTGGCACCCGCTCGGAAGGCTTCAGAACAAAGGTATTGCCACAGACAATGGCCATCGGGTACATCCAGAGTGGCACCATGACCGGGAAGTTAAAGGGAGTGATCCCGGCAACAACCCCCACAGACTGGAACTCGCTCCAGGAATCAATGCCTGGTCCGGCATTACTGCTGTGTTCTCCCTTTAACAGCTCTGGCGCACCGCAGGCATATTCAACGTTTTCAATACCACGCTGCAGCTCCCCCATGGCATCGTGGGAAATCTTGCCATGCTCCTGGCCAATCAATTCGCAGATACGCTCAGCATTCTGCTCAAGCAGCTCCTTGAATCGGAACATGATACGGGCACGCTTGATGGAAGGCGTGTTTCTCCACGCAGGGAAAGCTGCTTCTGCAGCAGCAACAGCTTCCTCTACTGTAGCTTTGGAAGCCAAAGCAACCTGCTTTTCAGCCTGACCGGTTGCCGGGTTATAAACCGCCTGATGACGTATATCATCATTGACTGCTCTACCATTGATCAGATGGCCAATTGTGTTCATGATTCACTCTATGGTTTTGTTAGAAATGTTTTTCTTAACTCTCTGACTGACTTGTGTTGAATTAGTCCCAGAGCTGCTGGTAAATGGCTTTAATTTCTTCTGCGTCAGGCACCCTGGGATTATTAGCAGGTGACCCGGATGCCAGAGCCTGCAATGCCATGGTGTCCAGCACTTCAAAAAATGCAACTTTATCAATGCCAAATTCCTGTGGACCCGGAACTGAAAGCTCATCATTCAGAGCTTTCAGTTCGGTCAGCAGCTTATGGTTTGCCACTTCATCACTGTCTCTCTGTTCGGCAACACCCATAGCCCGCGCACAGTCGGCATAACGATCAGGCGCAGCGGGAATTGAATACTCAGTAACAGCCGGCAACAGCATGGCATTAGACAAGCCATGGGGAACATGGAAAAAAGCTCCAATAGGTCTGCTCATACCATGGACCAGAGCTACCGAGGCATTGGAAAAGGCGACACCCGCGAGGGTTGAGCCCAGCATCATGGCTTCACGGGCTTTTTCATCCTTGCCATTGTGATAGGCGGTACGCAGATTCGGTGCAATCAGGCGCATGGCTTCCAGAGCCTGACTGTCACTGTACAAGCTGGCTTTTTTACTGACATATGCCTCCATAGCATGGGTCAGTGCATCAATACCTGTGTCTGCTGTCGTACGGGGAGGCACACTCAATGTCAGGTTATAGTCCACCAGAGCTGCTGACGGCATATAAGCAGCCCCGACACAGAGCATTTTTTCGTCACAGGATTCATCTGTGATAATGGTGACTCGAGTGGCCTCAGAACCCGTACCGGCCGTAGTGGGTATAGCAATCACCGGCAGTCCGGGCTGATCCATGATCCTTGGGAACTTATAATCCCGCATTTCACCACCAAGGCATGAGAGAACAGCTATTGCCTTTGCACTGTCGATAGGGCTGCCTCCACCGAGAGCAACAACACAGTCGTAGCTTCCCTGCCTGGCCATTTCAACACCCGCCTGAATGGAGCCGACGGTGGGTTCCGGAACGGTATCTGCAAAAACACTGGAATCAATGTCGTTTTTTGTCAGACAGTCCTGCAGTGCCTGGACATAACCTAGCTGAACCATCATGGCATCAGTAATAATGAGAGGCTTCGCACAGCTCAGACTAGTCAGAACATCAGGAAGAGCCAGGCTGGCCCCCGCCCCCACCTGCATGATGCGGGGCAAAATCACTCGCGTAGACATAACAAACCTCGTCTAATCTACTGAAATGGCTGTGTACCTCTTGCGCACAGCCAATATCTATCAGGAACGTCCATTTCTTGCCATGGACACCTTGTAAGCCTCTTCACCTGGTAAAGCCTCCTCGCGCAGGGCCTTGATAAGACCATAAGTGGCAAGAAACAGAATGATCGAGAATGGCAGGGCCGCGACAATAGAAGCTGTTTGCAGAGCCTTAAGACCACCGGCATACAGCAAAACGGCTGCCGAGGCACCAATCACCAGTCCCCAAAACACTCTGTACCGGGCAGGCGGATTATCACTCCCCATGGACACCAGGGTACAGATCACCAGGGTCGCCGAGTCCCCGGAGGTAACAAAATAAGTCACCAGCAAAATGGTGCAGATGCCCGCCATCAGCGCGGACATCAACTCACTCTCAATCAGCAGCTGCACAGTGGTAAACAGAGCAGTAGTGATATCCTTGTTCACAGCCTCTGTAACACCGCCGTCACCGTAAAGTTCCAGATAGAAGGCACTGTTACCAAATATAGTGATCCAGAAAGCTGCCAGTGTCGTAGGTGCAACGAGAACACCAAGGACAAATTCACGAATGGTCCGGCCCTTGGAGATACGGGCAATGAACATGCTGACAAAAGGAGCCCAGGCAATCCACCAGCCCCAATAGAAGATAGTCCACCATCCCTGCCATTGAGCGCCTGGCTCTGGATCAACCCATAACCCCAGGGAAACGGCATTCAACAGATAGTCACCGGTATTGGTAAAGAATGCACCCAGCAGATAGGCAGTAGGCCCAAAGATGACGAACAGACCCAGAATGACTATGGTCAGATGCATATTGAAAACACTAAGGATACGAATGCCTTTGTTCAAACCGGTCAGTACCGAAAGCGTTGCCACAACCGAAATAACTGCGATCAGGATCACTTGATTGGTGGTCGACACTTCTATGCCCAATAGATAGCCCAGCCCGGCATTCATCTGTTGTGCACCCAGTCCCAGCGAAGTAGCTATGCCGAATACGGTTCCGAATACTGCCAGCAAGTCAGCTGCATGGCCGATAGGCCCATAAATCCTGTCACCGAAGATGGGGTAGAGGCTTGAGCGGATAGTGATGGGAAGCCCTTTGCGATAGGCAAAATAGGCCAGAATCAGACCAGTAACAGAAAACAACCCCCAACCATGCAAACCCCAGTGAAAAATCGAGATTCTCATGGCAACCTGGGCCGCTTCTGCCGTCATGGCCTCGTCATCACTGATGAACGGATTGCTTTGAAAGTGGTAAATCGGTTCGGCAATACTCCAGAACAGGATTCCAATTCCGATGCCAGCACCAAACAACATGGAAAACCAGGCGAAATTACTGAACTCCGGTCTGTCATCATCACTGCCCAGACGAATATCACCGTAGCGGCTGAACACCAGCCAGACAGAAAAAAACAGGAAAAACGACATTATCCCTATGTAATACCAGCCCAGATCCGTAGCAATAAAGTTTTTTGCCGCCGTATAAACGCTATCGGCGTATTCAGGATCGGCAACGGTAAAAACAATAAATGCCAGAACCAGTAAAGCGGAACCAACGACCATCGCTGGGTTGGCTCCCGCAAGCAAGCCAGCATACGGCGACGTATTATTTTTATTATTATTCATTTTTAACCCTTCTTTTTGAGGTATTGATCCTCAGGGACATCATCAAATGCGATTTGCACATCAGAGCACGCCATCATTATCAGTGGCTGGAAAAAAAATGAGAAACAATAAAATAGACACCTGAGACCAAATTATTTTTATAACAAACCCTTTTCCAGCAATAAAAAAAATCAGGTCTCAGGGGTATTTTTTTTTGCTGGTCGATCGGGCAATCCATTCATAACATTTTCCTTGCATAAACGCGTGCAATGAACGCACCGTATTTTAATAAAGCTCTGCCTCTTTATTAGCAGGATTACCAGATGCACAATAAGAATAAATTGCCATTGAATGGTGTCAGGGTTGTTGATTTTGGCCAGCAGATTGCCGGTCCGGCTGTTGCCATGGCGCTGGCCGATCTGGGAGCAACCGTTGTCCATATTGATCCACCCGAAGGTCCTCAATGGGACCATCCCGCCAATGCCGTTCTAAATAGAAACAAACTCTGCCTGAAGCTTGATCTTAAAACTGAGTCTGGCTTGCTCCAGGCACTGTCATTGATTGAAAAAGCCGATATCGTCATCGAGAGCTTCAGACCCGACGTAATGAAACGTCTGGGCATCGATTTTCAGCAATTGAGAGAATCACGCCCCGACCTTATCTCATTGTCGATTCCCGGCTTTGCCAGTAATGACCAGTTGAGAAGGGAGTGGAAAGCCACTGAAGCGGTTGTTGCTGCTACTGCTGGTGCCTTCACGGACATGGGATTCAACCGAATTTTGATGGGTTTGAACCCAAGTTTTTCCCCTCTGCCTCTGGCCTCTTCCTACGCCACATCCCTGGCAGCCAGCTCAGTGGTTCTGGCGCTCACCGCACGTGAGAAAACCGGTAGAGGTGATCACATTGAAGTCCCTATTGTTGCCGCAATGATGGAGGGCCTCTCCTATAATTCTTACGTTGTCGAAGGATTGCCAGAGCGCTACAAAACCATGCGTGAGCATGAGATCGAGCATCGCAAGAGCAACAACATTCCCATGGCTCTCAGCTATGATGCGCTTCAGGAGTACCTGGACCCCTTCTACCGAACCTATGAATGCGCCGATGGCCGTATGTTCTACTGCGTATGCCCATCCCACCGTAATCATGCCCGCCGCTGCCTGGAGGCTCTGGGTATTTATGACGAGCTGCTGGCTGAGGGACTGCCAGACGTTAAAGATCTGCACCAGCCCATTAAGGAGTGGGATGGTGAAACGTCCATAGGCGTCTATCCATTACCGAAGAAATGGGCTGACATCATTGCAGCCAAAATGAAGAAAGTATTCCTGACCAAAACCTCACAAGAATGGGGAGAGATTTTCGGTGAAGGACAGATTCCAGGCGCTCCTCACAGAACAACCCGGGAGTGGGTGAATGATGAGCACACCAACCAGTCTGGCCTGATCGTTGAGGTTAATGACCCCGTTTATGGTCTGATGAAACAACCTGGCCCCATTGCCTGGCTGGAAGAGTTTGCCGGACAAATGATTACTCCCGCTCCGCGCAAGAATGTCAGCTATGAAGAGGCCCTCTTTGCGCTGAATACAGTCACGGACGAAGATGACCAGAACCGGTTTGCCGCTCGCCGCCAGCAGAAAGCCCCCGCGCACTGGCTGGACGGACTGCGAATTCTTGATCTGACCAATGTTATTGCCGGCCCACACTCTACCGCCTTTATGGCACGCTTTGGTGCCGAAGTGATTAAGCTGGATCCGGTCACCCCTCTTTATGATCCTCTGATTGGTACCCTGTTTACCTTCCAGACCGGCGTTGGTAAACGCAGCGCGCTGGTCAACATCCTGTCTGAAGAAGGACGAGAGGTATTCAACAGATTGGTCAAGTCAGTGGATATAGTGGTTATCAATGCGCCTGAACGCCAGATGAAGCCTCTGGGTCTGGACCACGAATCACTGCAAGCCATTAACCCGGGCGTTCTCTTCTGCCGCCTGGATTGCCTGGGCGGTCCTTTGCCCGGTCCAAAAACCAATTACATTGGTTATGACGACATCATTCAGGCCAACAGTGGCATCATGAGTCGCTTTGGTGGCTCACAGACACCGGAAGAACACGCCCACCTCGGCACACTGGACGTCAACTGCGGTTTCTCCGGCGGACTGGCTATGGCGGTTGCTCTCTACCACCGCCAGAAAACAGGTCAGCCTACCCGGGCAAGAACGTCATTGTCTGCGGTAACCAATCTGGCACAGATTCCCTTTGCCTTTGACTACCAGGGAAGAGTTCCGTTTAATGAGCCTTCAGGTCGACAGGCTCTGGGTTATAACGCGCTGTCTCACTTCTATGAAACACAGGAGGGATGGATTTATCTGGACAGCAATGACTCCGAGCTGGGCAGACTGGGTCAGGTAGAAGGTCTCGGAGGTATAGTGACTGCTGACAATCTCTCAGACTACCTGACAGAAGCCTTTAAAAGGGCTCCAGCCGTTTACTGGAAGTCCGCGTTGGATAAGGTAAATGTAGCTTCGGCCATTCCACAGGCTATTGAACATCTCAGAGAGCAATACAGCCGTGTTGCCGATGGTAAAGCAGGTACCGGCCTGGGCAGCTTTGCCTTCTCGATCTATCCTGAGCATCCCAGCGGCCACCAGATCACACAGATCGACCATTATTCCATTCGACCCACAGAGTCAACTATCGTAGCCGCCACGCCTACTGAAAGGTTTGGTCATTCAACCAGGGAAGTGTTAGCTGAAATGGGTTATGACAGTGAGTCTATTCAATCAATGATTGAGCGTGGAATTGCAGGTACTGGCTGGGGCAAGGAGTTCCTTCCCAGCTGATAATCAGGTGGCAGCCATAACCTGCCACCTTCTTCCATAAGGGTACTACATTTGGTGATAGCGCTTCGGCAAGTAAAGGTTCTGTATAATGCGAGTTCCCTGAGGATTACTTGATGATCTGAAGTGAGCATGGCAACCATCTCGAATTTCGCCGTTGGGGATGAGGCATTCTTCGGGGAACTACTGGCTGCCGGTGAATCTATTGTCGGAAAGTCTCGCGAAAACAGCAGTCGGGCGTTATTATTGCCAGTTTGACCGATATCCATGCAATCTATTTTTCATGGCTGATGGTCATCGACTGTTTCTCCCCAGATGAGCAATACTCCTCATGCCCCAGACAGACGTTCCTTACCATAAGGCCCGCAAACGTTTCGGCCAGAACTTTCTTCACGATCATGGCGTTATCGGTGAGATCGTTGCGTCGATCAACCCGAAACATGGCGAGCATCTGGTTGAGATTGGTCCCGGCCAGGGAGCCCTGACCGCCGACGTGCTTGAGCGTGCCGGTGGACTGGACGTGGTAGAGCTGGACAGGGACCTGATTCCTACTCTGCTCCTGCGCTTTGGCCTGAACCCGAACTTTCATATTCACGAAGCCGATGCTCTGAAGTTCGATTTTGCCAGCCTGACAACCGATGACCGGCCACTGCGCATCATCGGTAACCTGCCCTATAACATTTCAACCCCGTTAATCTTTCACCTGTTAAGCTTTGCAAGCATGATTCAGGATATGCACTTCATGCTGCAAAAAGAAGTGGTTCAGCGCCTGGCTGCCGCACCGGGGGAAAAACACTATGGCCGCCTGGGTATCATGGCGCAGTATTACTGCAAGGTCGATTACCTGTTTACGGTAGGGCCCGGAGCATTCAAGCCTGCGCCCAAAGTCGACTCAGCCATCGTGCGAATGACTCCGTATCATGAGCTACCTCATCCCTGTAAAGACATTCTGAAACTGGAACAGGTTGTTCGGGATGCTTTCAGCCAGCGGCGTAAAACCATCCGTAATACACTCAAGCAGCATCTCAAGGCAGAAGAGCTTGAAACACTGGCCATGGATCCTGCCGCCCGGCCAGAAGTACTGAGCCTTGCCGATTTTGTTCGAATAGCCGACTACTTGACTGATAGACAACATTAACAGCCCGGGAACAGCCAATGACCACCTACGCAGTCGGGGACATCCAGGGTTGTTATGACCCTCTGCGACAACTGTTGGATAAACTCAAGTTTGACCCTGACCACGATGTCCTCTGGGTTGCTGGTGATATGGTCAATCGCGGCCCAGAATCTCTGGCAACACTGCGCTACCTGAAAAGTCTTGGCAATAGCTGTATCGCCGTTCTCGGGAATCACGATCTGCACCTTCTGGCCGTGGCCTGTGGCATTCGCAAGCAGAAAAGCAAAGACACCCTGACTGAAGTGCTGGAAGCCCCTGATGCTGATGAGTTGCTCCAGTGGCTACGCTTTCGCCCAATGCTGCACCATGACGACCAGAGAAAGATCACCATGGTGCATGCCGGTATTCCTCCTGTCTGGACTATTGACCAGGCTATCGAACAAGCCCGGGAACTGGAGCAGGCTCTACGCTCTGAAGACCATGTCAAATGGCTTAAAAAGATCTTCAAAAACACCAAACCTCAGCCATGGGATGATGAGCTTAAGCTGAAGAAAAGGCTACGGCTTACCGCAGCCTACTTTACCCAGATGCGTTTCTGCAATGACCATGGCGTGCTGGACCTGGAAAGCAAAGGGTCTGTCCCGAAAAACGGTTATGCGCCCTGGTTCAGCTTTTCCGGGAGCCCCTGCTTTCGAGAGCAGATCATTTTTGGTCACTGGGCAGCGCTGGAAGGGGTCAGTGGTCATGATAATATCCACGCCCTGGACACTGGCTGCGTCTGGGGTAAAAGCCTGACTGCGATCAATGTGGACGGTTTCCAGCGAACCGAAGTTTTCAATTAAAAACACACGACAGATCAGGCTCTGTTGACCAAGGGTAACAGGTCCGTTGGCTCCTGCAGCCTACTTCCACAAGGTGGACCGGGGATCTAATCAAACCGGCTCACCGCAGCCTGAAGGCGGCTATAAAAGCCAGACTGCACATCCCGCTGAACGTGCAGTGAAACCTCAGCAGGCCCTAATGACCCACTGTATTTGACCGAAACAAACAGTAATCAGCTCTCAATTTCAGAGGATTATCTGTTTTTATGAACGCCCTGATATAAACTGGGCGAAAGTAAACTTATAATCTGCTCATCAAGAAGAACAGCTATGGATCGCGCATACAATGGCCGCAAAACCAACCAAAACAGCCACCTTTGTCTGGCAGGGCAAAGATAAAGCCGGCAAAAAGATCAAAGGGGAAATGCAAAGTGCCAGTGCTGCGCTGGTCAAGGCTGAGCTTAGAAAACAGGGCATCCTGGCGACCAAAGTCTCTAAAAAAAGCCTCTCCCTGAGCCTTGGCGGTGGGGGCAAAGTCAAGCCCATGGACATAGCCCTGTTCACCCGCCAGATGGCAACCATGATGAAGGCAGGGGTACCACTGCTTCAGGCCTTTGACATTACCTCTGGCGGTATCGAGAAAGAGGCCATGAGAAATCTGGTTGGCAAGATCAAGAATGAAGTAGCCTCTGGCAGTACTTTTGCCGACTCCCTCAGACAACACCCGGATTATTTTGACGACCTGTACTGCAATCTCGTTGCCTCTGGTGAACAGTCCGGAGCACTTGAGACATTGCTGGATCGAATCGCTACCTACAAAGAAAAAACCGAAGCCCTCAAGGCAAAAATCAAGAAAGCGATGAACTATCCAATTGCCGTAGTGCTTATTGCTATGATCGTTACCGTCATCCTTCTGGTGAAGGTAGTCCCTCAATTTGAAGAGGTTTTTCAGGGCTTCGGTGCTGAGCTACCCGCCTTTACCCAGGTTGTCATCAACATATCAGAGGTTGTCCAGGAATATTGGCATATCGTCCTCGGCGCTTTGGTCGCTGGCGGCTTCCTGATATCACGGACACTGAAGTCATCCAAGGCAGCCAGAGACGGTCTGGATCGCCTGATGCTGAAGCTGCCGATTATTGGTGAAATTCTGGATAAATCCGCCGTTGCCCGTTTTGGCCGAACCCTGTCAACCACCTTTGCCGCCGGGGTTCCCCTGGTCGATGCGCTCGACTCGGTCGCCGGTGCTGCTGGCAATGTCGTTTATGCCAATGCGGCAAGAAAAATTAAAGAAGATGTATCCACCGGTCAGCAGCTACAGTTTGCCATGAAAAGCACCGGAATATTCCCGCCTATGGCGATACAAATGGTCTCTATCGGTGAGGAGTCAGGCTCTCTGGATGAGATGCTTGATAAAGTCGCCACCTTCTATGAAGAAGAAGTGGATAATATGGTTGATGGCATGACCAGCCTTATGGAACCCATCATCATGTCGGTGCTGGGTGTACTGGTCGGTGGCTTGATTGTGGCAATGTATCTGCCAATCTTCCAGTTGGGGTCTGTTGTTTAACGAACCTCCTGTAGAAATGTATTAAAAGTGTCGACACAGGTGCAAAAATGTCGACACCAAATTTAAATTGTCGACAAACCTTAGATCTAAACTATATTTCTCACTGTCCAATCAAGCCTGTGGTTGACAGTGAGGTAGTGATGCAAAATAAGAGAAGTAAGGTTACAGAGAAAGACGTTGAGAGGTGGACAAACAAGTGGTTGAAACTTCAGAAGAGGGAGTCTGTAAACCTTGGCTTGAAGTAAGAGAAGTACCCTCCAAAGGAAGGTCCAGAAAGGTCAAAGGCATTAAAATGGCTCACACTCACCACTTTTTATCTGATCTTGAGTACCATACCTACCTCCTGCTGGAATTTGAACCTGCTGTAATTAGAATCTACGATCAGTTCCCTTTATTGCCTCGAGAGGATTCAATCATAATTGCCAATGAAATGGGCATAATAAATCCTGTCTACCGTGATTCGCTCCTTACAGCTTTTGGCTGATATTAGAGATTTTTGGTCAAATCTACTCAAGATACCTGATTTTCAAAACCTTCACCTGAATGGACGAACACATAATTTCGTTCGCGATGTTTGAGAGGGACATCGAAAAGAACGTAAGCGCCAATAAAACCATCGTCATAGCCAGCCCAAACTTTACGACTTATCCTTTAGATGCTTTCACTGCCCAAGGCAGAAGCTGCTCCAGTTTCTCAACCGTGTCGGCATAAGGCAGTTCTTTCAAAATGTGACTCAGGTATTCGAACGGTTCCAGTCCATTGGCCTTCGCCTTTCAATCAGGCTGTAGTAGGTTGCACTCGCTTTGGCACCTTTCGGGGTATCAGCAAAGAGCCAGTTACGCCTACCCACAGTGAAGGGGCGGATAGCGTTCTCAGCTGCCGCGTTGCTAATGTTGAGGTGTCCGTCTTCACAGTAAACCACCAGTTTTGACCACTGGTTCAGGGCATAGCTCATGGCCTTATGGGTAAGACTATCCGGTATCAGCCGGGTGACGTTTTTCTGTAGCCACTGAACCCTTCAAACAGGCGCAGGGGAACCTCCTTGCTTCGGGAAGGATCATATTCAAACAACACGGCGGTTTGTCCCGGTGGCCCACCCAGTGTGACCCACATGTATTTGTCCGATGTTATTGCCTTGCTGGGTTCTTTAAGCACCTGTATCCGGGTTTCGTCAGCATTAATCACTCGTCCTGTTCGCTGATGGTCGTACATCAGGTTGATCAGTCCCTGAAGTTGCCGGGACAGACGCATCAACCAGTTAGCCATAGTCGTGCGGGTGACCGAACCACCGTAGCGGGCGAGGATTTTTTCCTGCCGGTACAGAGGCAGGGCATCACAGAACTTGGCAACAATGATGTAGGCCAGCATGCAGGTTGTCACTGCTGACTTGGGAATAGGATGCCTGGGCAACTCAGCGGCTTTGATGATTCGTCTTTCTGGTTGATTGTCGTCTTGCGACTCCAAAAATACCGCCTTCTCCTGAAGGATCTCTTTTACTCTCACCTTGGCAGGGATGATATCCAGCTCTTCCCGGACTTTGCTGAAGAAGGTGTCGATAGCCCCTTCTTTCTCTTCAGGACTCAGTTCTATTTTTTCCTGGAAGCGAGGCAGGGAAGGCGACAGTGGTCTACGGCCTTGAGACTTTTTATGTTTCTTTTCTGTCTCCGAAGCCTCATTCTGGACCTCTTCACCACAATCAACCAACTCTGCTTCATCAAAGATTTCCCCCTGCAGGCTGCTCTTTTCAGAGCTACGACCATAAAGGCGGGCTCGCTCAAGTCGTAAATACTCTTCCAACAGGGCGATACGCTTTTTTTGCTCAGCGATGACACAGGATTTTTTCTCAATGACATCCGCCTGCTGATCAATGACCTTTATCAAGGCTTCAAGATCAGTAGTATTTTCCCAGAATAAGCATTTGATTTTATTTCGCTGCCGGTTTGTGAAAACATACAGCTCGCTGCTGAAAGGGTTATGGCCAAGCTCCTGCTCAATCAGAACGGCCAGCCCCTTGGAAGATTTCCGGAAATCGACCGGGTCTCAATGCAGGTAGACTCTGGGAAGGGTCACTGGAGGACGCATAACCGGCAGACTCATTGGAGCAGCCCTATGAGTTGTTGTGCTAACTTCAGATTGGTCTGGTCAAAGCCTGTGACCGTTAACCCACTGGGCAGTGTGACGCTGAGCGATGAAAGAGCGGTGCCTGCGACTTCAGCCTGGGAGACAGGAATGACTTGTACAAAGGCAGAAGGCTTATCCTCTTTATGTGTTGTGGTGGTAACGGGCAAAGAAGCTTCATCCAGTTTTTTTCTCCAGTACCAAAACTGGTTTGGTCTGAGGTTGTGCTGCTTACACCAGGTGCTCTGGCTTAATCCGGAATCACGCAAGGATTGAACGCGTTGTTGCCACTTCTCTCTGAGGGAGTGTGTAGACATGCTTGCCTCCTTGTAGACTGGAGGCTTATGATTTCGTAGTGGAGATTAAAGTGGTAGGGCGTGGGTTTTGAATGCACTTACGCCATATCAGTTGTGATGTCATCACGACTGTTTGGTGTCGGCAAAGGGTGATATCCTCCTCAAAAGTCCAGAATTGTTAATGGCTACACCTGACTTAAGTTTGTAATTCCCAAGCCGAGACAACATGCCGAGTAGTACCAACATCAAGTCACAACCCAAGGGTTTCATTGAATCCTTCCTGGAAAGGCTCTTTCTGAACGAGAAGGTCACCGCCCTGGTCATCTTTTTGGCTGTCATAATGGCGTTTACTAATGATGCCCTAAGCCATCATAGTATTTATACTTTCAACTGGGTTTTAACTCTCTACTTCCTAATTGAAGCATTCGTGAAAATTAACGCTTATTCATGGCGTGGTTACATCCATTCGAGAAAAAACCGGTTTGACTTCTCAATCCTCACAGGAAGTTTATTCCTACTGCTTTTTCCGGCTTTGCAAACGTCTGGCGTGGCCTTTCTTCGGTTATTCCGGATTCTTGCTCTACTACGAATACTGCGTCTGCTGCCAAATACAGAGCATATCCTTCGCGGGTTAGCAAGAGCCATAGTTGCGTCCAAAGCTATCCTGATCCTACTGGCTATCATGCTGGTTTTTTTCTCAATGCTTGGATATGCACTATTTTCAAACTATCTGCCTGAGTTCTTTGGCAACCCCCTAACCGCGATGAATACAATCTTCCAAATATTCACCATTGAGAACTGGGGCGCTGCGCCAGAAGCAGCCAAATCATTGGGGAGCGATAGTCTTTATTATGCGATTAACATGTTTGTCATCAGCGTTCTGATTCTAGGTGGATTTGTTGCTCTCTCTCTTGCCAATGCTGTTTTTGTAGATGAAATGGTCAGCGACAATAATAACGACATCAAAAAAGAGTTAATGGAACTTAGAGCTGAAAACAGGGAAATAAAGAGACTTCTGCATCAAATTGTAAGTAATAACAATAAAAAATCTCGGTGAGTCGCAAGCCTAATACATGTTTTTGTCAGCTGACTTTCATTACTTGCCATAGTTATTATTAATCCTGCTCAGTGCTAAATCCGGGCAGGATGCGCTTGTTGTGCATTATTGTCCATGGGACTAACTGCTAACAACTTACAGACTATCAAGTTCTCGACTTAGGTCACCCCTGCCTGGAACGCTGCGGTGTTTGTCAACATAGTTGTTGCCTTAACTCACGCAGCCTGACTTAGCTGCCCGACAGCAGATCGGTCAGTATTCAGCCAGACTTCATCAGTCAGGTTCCAGTTCCGGGTTGCTCTTTTGCCCCATCTCTCAGGATGACGCAGCTTAGCCAACTGATATACCTTTTTCCGGTTATCCATCAGCTCTTTGGTTTCCCCTCGATGCCTTTGAGCCTGCGTAAGGAATTTGATTCCGCTGTGCCTGTGCTCTTCGTTATACCACTGGGCAAAGCCATGCACTCAGTTGCGAGCCGCCTCAAGCTCAGCAAACGATTTGCATGGATAACCTGGCCTATACTTCAGAGTTCTGAAAATGGCTTCAGCAAACGGATTGTCATCACTAACCCTTGGACTCCTGAATGAGCTGACCACGCCCAGCCTCTGCAGTGTGGACAACGTAGTGCCACCTTTCATAGCGCTGCCATTGTCTGAATGTAAGACCAATGTCCTCTCCAAAGCTGCTATTCCGTGGCGAATACAGGCTTTGGTAATCATCTGCGAGGCATGTTCAGCAGACTCATTCTCATGGATTTCCCAAGCCACTATCATACGGCTGTATATGTCTATCACCAGATAGAGATAGTAAAACTGGCCACGCACAGGAGAGCGCAAGAAAGGTAATGTCCCACGACCAGACCTGATTTGGCCCGGTAGCACAATACGACGTTGGCTTTCTGTGACTGGGCTTGGCTGCGCGCCCACGGTGGTGTTGTTGACCGTAACTGTTCGCTGAAACCTTATTGACCCTTGATTACCAAGGGCTACAAGCACCTGTACTTAAGTTCAATATGGCTGCAGCCCCTGGTAATCGCGAACATTGGATGGGATCACCAAACAGTTACTGTTGACCTTTCTCGTGCAATACCCGGTAAAACGTCCTTTCAGATCCGATATATTGGTTCTCATCGGCTAATACCGGGACGATCTGACTGGGGTGCCAGGCTTTTAAAGCGATCACTATTACAGGTATCAATAATCGCCTGTCGCTCCTCCACCGACAGTTTGTTAGCGGGAGCAGGCCGGTTGGCATTTTTGCAGTTATCTGCCTGAACAGCATCCTCCCGGGTCCAACGTTGTACGGTTCTTTCTGAAAGGCCAAGAGCCTCGCAAGCTTTCGACTGGCGTGCACCAGCTTTCACGGCCTGTGTGATCAGGTTGAATGCAATTTGGCGATCCGGGAGAGGGGTTAATCGTCCTCTGGTTCCCCCCAGATCTCTCGGGCCTTTTTTGTGAGTACCAGCAAGGCAGCAGTTTCTGCTAATGCCTTGTTCTTGCGCTTGAGTTCGGGTTCGAGTTTCCTCATGGTTTGCTTGTCTTTTTTCTGCTCAACCGTCAAGGCCTTACGTTGTTCTGATGGTCTGACAGATTTGGGCGACACACCGCTAATAAAGGCTCGTTTCCACTGTTCAATTTGTTCAGCAAAAAGGCCTTTTCTTACAACAATATTCAGCCATTTCTGCTTCATTTAAGGCCGCTGTTTCAATGATTACGGCTAATTGGTTTTCAGGTGTCCACTGATCTGGATTTTTTCCATCGCCTGGCACAGGTATTCCTTGAGATAAAGCTTTCTTTCACCAAGTGTAAAGAGTCACATCAGAGATACCAGTATCACGTACCAACTGAGAAACAGGCACATTATTTGGTGGCATCATCTTCTGAATGATGGACTCTTTGAGCTCTTCTGAATAGCGGGCCATTGATCACTCATTGGCCGCCCCCTGTTTAGGTTTCTAAATTCAGGAGAGGCGACAACTATGCTGACACAGGGGGGCTGGTGTATTACCATGCATTACATTTTTATTGGCATACATTGCCGCACAAAAAGTACACGATATGGAACAGATATTTTTTCAACTCCCCGCTGCCACCCTGTCTTTTTGCTTTCTTAATTTGTGCATTTGTATCTATCTCATTGTACAAAGCAGAGGCCTAAGGGCTCAGCAACTACTACAAAAAGATGAGATTAGTTCACATATATCCTCGTCTATAAGCAGTCTGGCTCTACAAACCACTGAAGCAAATGCATCTCTTAAGAATGCTATTTCTTGTAGTGGGAATGTTGTGGTCGATACCCTCACCCAATTGAATCATGACGCTGACAACCGATTACAGACCATACGGCAATTAATAGAGTCGAAGGGCGAGAAGGTAGAGCGGCAAGTTCAAGCCTTTGAAGAAGCAGTTACATCTCTTGTTTTCAAAGCCCATGAAGATCAGACCCAATTACATAAAAAGCTTGTGAATAGCCTTACTGGTGACATAAGGAACCAATTCACTTCAGTGCATGACGTCATATCCAAGACTGAAGCAAATATTCTGGACTTGGTAAACAAAGCAAATCACTCACAATTGCAGCAATTAGGTATTGTGCAGAAAGCACTTGGTAATGCCCTTGATGTGACCAGTACCAAGATTGGCGAATATCACGCCCAGCTTATTGGTAAGTTTAGGCTTTTGAATGATGCTCAGACTACCAATACTGCGTCCCTGCAGGCAACTTTTAACAAACACTATATCTCACTTGCCCAAACCGTAAACCAGGCTCAAAAACAGCTTACTGAAAAACTGGAGGCTCTGGATGAGAAACAGGCGTGTAATACTGACTCCCTCCAGAGTACCCTTACCGAGCATCGTAATTGTCTCGACAGTATTGTGACTCTGGTACAGGAGAGGATTACAGATCAGCTTGGTAAGCTGGCTGAAAAACAATCCCTTGATGCTGACTCCCTGAAAACAGCTCTGGCCGAATACCATGAATCCATTGATAACACCGTTAACCAGTCACAAACGCAACTGGCCGAACAGCTGGGTCACCTTGCCGATGAAAATCGTAGCCATACGGAATCTTTACAAGAATTCCTTTCCGAACAACAGGCTGCCCTTCATAATGAAGTAAAAGATGTAAGAGTTCGAATTTCAGCGCAACTGGATCAACAGGGCAAAGCTCAAATCAACAAGGCAGAGAGCTTGCATAGCGCTCTGACTGAACACCACACTTCCCTTGATAACGCTGTAAGTCATGCACATACACAACTTGCTGCACATTTAAACAGCTTGGGTAAAGATCAAGCCAGCAGCACTGAATACTTCCAGGATGTATTCGTTGAGAATCAGATTACCCTCAACAATACCGTAACTCAGGCTCATGCCAAAATTACAGATCACTTGGATCATCTGGGTGAGCAGCAGACTGGAGCTACATCATCCCTTCAGACAGTCCTGACTCAATCTCAGAAAACCCTAGAGAACACTGTCAAACTTGCACAAACGCAAATTGAAGAACATCTGGATTCCATGTCCAGTCATCAGGCGGAGAACAATAGCATCTTGTTTGGACAGATTGGCGGGCTGATCCAGAACCTGAAGATAGATAATGCCGTCGAATTAACCAACTCCCTTGCCAACGGGAAAGAATTGACAATTGAAAACGATGATTTTGTTAAGCATCTTGGTGAGTGTAAGGTGTCCAAAATTGAGGACAAGTCTTCCGGTCAGACTACAGAAATCATCTACGAGGACAATAAAAAGGTAGCTTCCCAAACCTTTGCTGACGGAGCCCTGAAGTACAGGATGACATTTGATGACCGTGGCAGAATGGTTAAGGGCGAAGAGTTTGATGATCACGAAAATCTGATTTTCGAGTACCAATACAACAGTGCGGGTGAAGTCGTCAACCGCGTTGAGTTTTGATTTTTACCAAGATACAGAGTCTGTAATAGACAGTTAACAAGGATTTTCGGATGTTTTTGAATATTTTATCCAAAGAAGAGCGCAAGCATTTCCTCAACCTGGCTTTCCACCTCATGCAACTGGATGGGGAGAGCAAACAGGAAGAGCTGTCTATCTATGACGCTTTTGTCCATGAATGTGAACTCACTGGATATCAACCCCTGACCAGTGAAAAGCATATTACCCAATCCATTACCAGGCTTGCAGCTAAAGAGCCTTCTGCAAGAAGGGCTGTCCTTATTGAGCTTTTCGGGATTATGTTCGCCGACCACGAAGCTTGTGACGCCGAGCGTGATTTTATGAACCGGGTAGTTGAAAACTTTGATATGGAAAGCTTTGAAGTTAGTAAAATAGAGCGCTGGGTGTTGGCAATGAACGATATGGTCTCTGAAGGCTATAGAATGGTAGGGGCGTAAGCATGTTTGGGAGAATGTGGAGTAGCATCAAGAGTGCTGCATCAACGGTTGTTAATACTGTAAAAAGTGCTTGCACCAAGGTAAAAGAAACTGCTTCCAAAGTGTGGAATGCGGTTACTGGTAAAGACAAATTCGAAGAAGCTGAACGGCTGCACCAGCAGACAGTTCAACGCTTTGAGGATAAACAACGTCAATACGAAGATGCGGTCGCCCTAAAAAGCCAGGAAATTGAGCGGCAAATCATGGCGATCAATGGTTACAAAAAAGCCATATATAATGAGCAATTCCCACGTTTTATGCGCCTTGGAAATCGTTTGCATAATGTCAGGGTTGCTGGCACTGCTTTTGAAGAGTACTTCGATAACCAGATTCTGGAAATTTCCACACAAACCGGGGTTCGGACAAAGCAGGATCTGTTCAAAATCGACTTCAATAACCTTTCTTTCAAAGAAGTGGCCCTCTCTGTACTGACTTTGGGTTTTTTCTCCCGTAAGAAGGCTAAAGAATCCCTCCAGCAGGTTAAGGATGAAGCGAAACGTATTGACGAAGAAATTGCCAAAATGGATGCCCATTTGGTAAAAATTGACCAAATAATCAGCTCAATCAATAATGTTGCAGAATATTTCGATGGCTTGATTATCAGTTACGCCAGACTGTTGGACCGCTTCGAATACGGTATCAATACGCAGCGCATTGCCCAGCTGAGTGCCTCTCCGGAACTGTTCAGTAGCAAGTTAGATTTTCGCCTGCTACCTGTTACTCACATTGAAGAGTTTCAAGCGCTCTTTAACCTCTCCATTGTTTTGAAGCAGATGTCCAGAATGGGATATCTCTCTCAGACTGGTGAGGTTATTGAACAGGAAACAAGGTCCGCTCAAAAGCTCTACCAAATGACCCAGACCCTCAAGGCTGCTTAAGGAAGGCACGAACTGATTATGTCGAATTATCAACAACCGCAGTTCGATGTTTCAGCCATGACTCGTGCGCTTGCAGAGGCATCCCCTCTGCAGGCAAGCCGGGTGCTGATAGACATGGAACTCTTTGAACAGCGGGACTCATTGACTGTTCTCAATGATATCTATGAAGAGTTTGAGTCAGGCCAGAACATGGTGAATGAACTGGTTCAACCAATTGCTTTTAATCTACTGGATGGAATTATCAGCCACAGGTCTCTCAAACTGGACAGAACAGGACTTTCCGCAAGCCGACTCTGGGAAGAGATACAAACATTCGATTATGACCATCACAGCCGTTCTGTTGCAGAAACTCCGGTCAGTCAGAAGCAGCAGCTAGAGGCTATGCGCACACCAAGAGATTATGATGAAAAAGTACGCAAAACCATGACCAAGCGTACAAACCTGGAGGCGAACAAGGATCGGCACTTCAAGGGAAACAAACAAGCATACAGTTCAATTGAGTTCAACGAAGACGGTAGCCGTATAACTGTTTATCGCAAACAGGCTGTGGCGGAAAATAAAGGCCACAAGAGGAAAGCCGCAGACACCGATCATGTGGTACCAGTAAAACAGATCAACGATAGATATGCTAAAAATGCATTTCTGACAAATCTGGATCTGCAAGCCATTACCGATGGTGACTATAACCTGATTGAGATATCCAATAGTTTTAACCGTGCTAAAGGTGCCAAAAGTTTTGCGGAAATGCGTGCGACCAAGGATGCACTGCAGAAAAAAGCAGACAGTGGCGAACGCTTAAGTCCCAGCGAAAAAAAGCAGCTGAAAAATCTATCTCGCCATAGCAACAAAACCTATGATGCTGCCAAGGAGAAAGAAAAACAAGCAGTGTCAGAAATGCTGACAAATGCACAGCAAAAAGCCATAGAAAATGCAAAGAACGCAAAACTCAATATTTCTTTCAAAGCAGGCAAACAAGTGGGAGAGCAGACAGCTTATCAAGCCATTGGCCACGCAATACTACTCTTCATTAAACCATTACTGTTTGAGATGAATGATGCTATCCGTAACGGGTTTGGTAAAGGCGTAAACAAATCGGATGCTATAGAAGGTTTAAAGTTCCGATTCACTCGCATTATGGCCTATGTAAGACGGGAAATCCTTCCGACATTAGCGCAGTCCTTGAAAGACTTCATAAAGAATTTTTTCAAAGTGTTAGTTCAGGGTGTTCTGGACTTAGTGACAGGGATGTTTCGTAGTGTCATGCGCATTATCTCAGAGGGTTTTTCGGCCTTGGTTGGGGCCTTTAAAATTCTTACCCGTCCCACATCAGAGATGAGTCGAGCCCAGAAAGCTGATGCAATCGTCAAGCTCTTTGCCGCAACAGCGGCCACTTTCGCCGTATTTACTCTGGAAAACACCTTGTTGAAAGGTCCGCTTTCCGCTATGCCTGGGTTTGTCAAGGACATTACTATGACAACCCTGAGTGGAATAGCCTCAACAATAGTTGTTTATCTTCTGAACAAGGCTGACCTTTTTTCAATAAAAGCCGAGTTACGTTCCAAAAGAGTGGAAGAGATATTCAGCCATCGTATTGAACAAATAAAACTCAATACAGATGCCTTTAACGCTGAGAGTATCCAAAAGCTGGCAGAAGACCGATTACGCTTAAAAGCCATTAATGAGCGGATCAATGCGGCTATCAAAGATGATGCCGATGTGAACCCATCTGTTTATGCCTTGGCCGACCACTTCAGGATCAAGCTGGATATACGGGATACCAATGAATTCCTGAACCTACTAAAGAGCTCGGACACATTAGTGATCTGAACAATTGGTGGCGGTACTTTTGCAGACTGGCCGACTCTACAAAGTACCGCTTGCTTGGTTGTCTCTTTATACCAGTTCAGCTCTATGATTACTCCACATCATACTGAAAAAAGAAGCCGGATTGGCATGAGAGGAAATGCTCTGTGAAATTGTTGCCTATGCGGCAGTGCCATAACTAAAAGAGGAGGATTGGGTATTCCGGAAACATTCGGCCACCCATTCCGGTAACATCCGGCCACCCATTCCGGTAACATCCGGCCACCCTTTTCCAGCCAGCGACGCAGTCTTTTTCAATAACCGTTACCCTCGTTCTTGAGACCCTTTCAAGGATGACGGGATTGCATCATGAAGAGACTGTCCATGCGTAAAATTCGTGAAGTTTTCAGGTTCAAATTTGAGCAGTAAACGCCAATTTAACCAGCGTAATAGCCAACCCCGCCGGATCGGCTTATTCTTGAGATGCCTTCACTGCCCAGGGTAGAAGCTGCTCCAGTTTCTCAACCGTTTCGGCATAAGGCAGTTCTTTTAAAATGTGGTTCAGGTATTCAAAAGGCTCCAGCCCATTGGCTTTTGCACTTTCGATCAGGCTGTAAAAGATGGCACTGGCCCTTGCACCGTTTGGTCTATCGGCAAAGAGCCAGTTTTTGCGGCCAATAGTAAAGGGGCGGATTGCATTTTCCGCCGCTGCATTGCTTATATTAAGGTCGCCATCTTCACAGTACACGACCAGTTTCGGCCACTGGTTCAGCGCATAACTCATGGCTTTATGAGTCAGGCTGTCAGGTACCAGCCTGGTAATGTTTTTCTGCAACCACTGGTGAAGATCATCCAGCAGAGGCTTGCTCTCCTGTTGACGGCGAGCCAGTTTTTCCGCTGCAGGTGCCCCCCTGACACCTTCTTCGATGGCGTACAGCTTGCGGATTTTGGCCAGCGTGGGTATTCCGGAAGCATTCGGCCACTGATTCCGGAAACATTCGGCCACCCATTCCGGAAACATCCGGCCACTGATTCCGGAAACATCCGGCCACCCTTATCCAGCCAGCGACGCAGTCTTTTTCAATAACCGTTACCCTCGTTCTTGAGACCCTTTCAAGGATGACGGGATTGCATCATGAAGAGACTGCCCATGCGCAAAATTCGTGAAGTTTTCAGGCTCAAATTTGAGCACAACCTCAGTGAGCGAAAGATCGCCCAAAGCTGCAATATCTCCCGCTCAACCGTTAAAGATTATCTGGCCCGGCTTTCGGTTTCTGACCTGGCCACTGCCTGACTCCATTGATGAGCATACGCTGGAGCAGCAATTGTTCCCCGTCAAACCATCATCAGGCAGGAACAAGCAGGCTCAGCCTGACTGGAGTCAAATTCATCAAGAACTGCGGCATCCCGGTATGACCCTGATGCGACTTTGGCAGGAGTACAAAGCCTGTCATCCGGATGGTTATCAGTACAGCTGGTTCAGTGACCAATATCGGTCATGGAAGAACCAGGTGGATGTGGTCATGCGGCAAAACCATATAGCCGGAGATAAACTCTTTATTGACTATGCAGGTCAAACGATGCCTGTCGTTGACCAGTACACTGGTGAAGTACGACAAACACAGATTTTTGTCGCTACACTGGGAGCTTCCAACTACACCTATGCTGAAGCCACCTGGAGCCAATCGCTTCCGGACTGGGTCGGCTCTCATGTACGTGCCTTTGACTATTTTGGAGGCACTCCCTGCATACTGGTCCCTGATAATTTGAAATCAGGCGTAAAACAGCCCCATCGGTATGAACCGGTGATCAACCCCACCTATCAGGATCTGGCTGAGCATTATCAGGTAGCCGTTGTTCCCGCCCGGGTCAGGAAACCTCAGGATAAGGCCAAGGTTGAATCTGCCGTACAGGTGGTCGAACGCTGGATACTGGCCAGCCTGCGTAACCAGACATTCTTTACCCTGTCGGCACTGAACAAAGCGATTCGCAGCCTGCTGGATGAGCTGAATAACAAACCGTTCCAGAAAATACAAGGTAGTCGTCGTTCACTGTTTGAGGAGCTGGACAAACCGGCACTCAAGCCTTTACCTGCAGAGCGTTATCAATACGCTGAGTGGAAAGAGGCTCAGGTACACATTGACTACCATGTGTCAGTAGACGGCCATTACTACTCCGTGCCTTACCAACTGGCCAAAAAGCAACTCTCTGTTCGCTTCACC